>JBBSQT010000276.1:0-3389 GCA_038243775.1 Actinomycetales bacterium
CTCGGTCTTGACGCCGCTGACCTTCAGCTCTTCGGCTACACGCTGCGCAACGCGCTCGGCCTCATCAGCCGTTGAGAGGAACCATTCGTCGTTTCCAATGGAAACCTTCTCCGTCTTGTCCTCGCCGAACGCGGTGACGACACGCAGGGTGCGGCCCGTGGCCTTGGCCAACTCCGCGGCAACACGGGCAGCCTTCATGGACGTTGAGTTGCCGTCGACGCCGACAATAATGATTCCAGCCATTTGTTACATCCCTTGCTTGTTCCCAAAACGCCAGCGCCTAGCGCGCCGGCACCCATCTTGTCTCCTACTTTAGTCACAAAACCGCCCGAAGCGGCCTAAACGTGGGCGAACTTACCCGCCTATTACGGGCACTTTGCCGGAAACCGCATCGGCCAGCACTTCCAGTACGTGCCGGTAGTCCTTCCCCGTGGCCCGCGTCATCCCCAGCTCGCAGGTCCTGTTGCAGGAGGCATGGACGACGGCGCCCATCGCCACTACCTCGCCCGCCTGTGACGCCGTGGCCGACTCCGTGAGTTCCGGGTGCAGCATGCCCCGGTCCCCGGCGAAGCCGCAGCAGCCCCAGCTCTCCGGCACCTGGACAGAATTGGCCGCAGCCTCTGCCACTTGCACCAGAGCCGGATTCAAACCCATCCGCACGGACGAACAGGTGGGGTGCAGGGCCATCGATTCCACCCGTTCCCACGTTCCGTCCAGCCGCGGCAGCAGCCGCTCGGCCGTGAACTCGACGGCGTCGCGCACCCGCAGCGGCCGCTGGCCCGGCGCCAGGACCTCGCTCTCAATCGTGTGCAGCAGCCCCTCGGTGCAGCTGGAGGCATCACAAATGACGTCCAATTCCCCGTCGCCGGTCGCCTCGCGCAGCAGGCGCAGCGTCCGCACGTGCATCTCCGCCAACCCGGCGCTCATCCCCTTCGAGGACCACGGCGTCCCGCAGCACGCATCGGAGATGCCCTCCGGGACCAGCAACTCCAGGCCGGCAGCCGAGCACAACTGCTCAAAACTCTCCTGGATCCCCGCCGAACCTTCCCCGGCAGAGCCAAACATCACGTTCACACAGGCGGGAAAATACACGGCCGCCGGCGAACCGGCAGGCGCGGGCCGGCGTCGGGCCTTCCCTCCCGCGGGCAGTTCGGAGGAGTACAGCGGCAGCGTGTCCCCGCCCAGGATTTTCCGTCCCGATCTATTCACGGGCTGCACGACGGCGGAGGGCACCTTCGCGGCCGCGCCCAGTGCCAGCCCGGCACCCTGGGTGACAACGCCCCAGTGCTTGGCTGCGGCCCCCCACACGGCACTTTCCACCTTTCCGGCATCCTTGGCTCGCAGGTGCTTGACCAGGGTGCCGGTGTTGATATCCACGGGGCAGGCGGTTTGGCACATGCCGTCCACGGCGCAGGTTTCCACGCCTTCGTAGTTGTAGTCCCTGGCGAGGGAGTCGGCGAGCTCCGTGTTGCCTGCGGCGCGGGCCGCTTCCAGGTCGCGCAGGGCGACGATCCGCTGGCGCGGGGTCAGTGTCAGGTTCTTGCTGGGACACACAGGTTCGCAGTATCCGCAGGAAACACAGCGGTCCACTTCGGGGTCCACCTCGGGCGGCGCAAGCTTTATATGGCGCAGGTGCGCCATGGGATCGTCGTCGAGGATCACGCCGGGGTTCAGCATGCCGGAGGGGTCGCACAATTCTTTGATGCGGCGCATCACGGCATACAGCTCGTCGCCGTATTGGCGGCGCACAAAGGGCGCCATGACGCGGCCTGTGCCATGTTCGGCCTTGAGGGAGCCGCCCTCGCCGAGCACCACGTCCACCATGTCCTCGGTGAAGGCGCAGTAGCGCTCGAGCTCCTTGGCGCTGGCGAATTTGTCGGTCAGCATAAAGTGGATGTTGCCGTCCTTGGCGTGCCCAAAAATGACGGAGTTAACATAACTGTACTTATTAAACAGTGTGTTCAATTCCAGGCAGGTGCGGGCCAGTGCGGGAACCGGGACCACCACATCCTCCAGGAGCGCCGTGGTGCCCAGGGGGCGCGCCCCGGCCACCGAGGCGTAAAGGCCCTTGCGCAGGTGCCATAGCCCGGCGCGGACCGTGGCGTCCGAGCTGAAATCCGCCGCCCCCTCCAGCCCCAGCGTTCCGGCAAGCGCCACAGCCGTGGCGTTGAGGTCTGCCAGCTCCCCCGCGTCCGCGCTTTGGTATTCCACCAGCAGTGCCGCGTGCTGTTCCACCCGCAAATCCCGGACGACGCCGGGCACCTGGGCCAGCCCCTGCCCCACCTTGAGCGAGAGCGAGTCCATCAGCTCAATGGTTGCGGCACCGCTGTCCACCAGGGCCGGCAGTGCCGTGTTGGCGGCTTCCAGGTTCTTGAAGACCAGCAGCCCGGAGGTCGCGTGGGCCAGCCGCGGGACGGTCCTGAAAACGGCCTCCGCCACGAAGCCCAGGGTGCCCTCGCTGCCGACGATCAGGTGGGCCAGGATGTCCACGGGGTCCTCAAAGTCCAGCAGTGAGTTCAGCCCGTAGCCCATGGTGTTTTTCATGGCGAACTGGCGTTCAATCGTGGCGCGGGAGGCCGGGTTCCTGCGGACCCGCTCGGCCAGCTCGCCCAGGCCCTTGAACAATTCCGGCTCCAAGGCGCGCAGCCGGGCCGGGGCATCCGGGGCGCCCGTGTCCACAACGGTGCCGCTGGGCAGCACCACGGTCAGGGATTCAAGGGTCCGGTAGGCATTGTCGGTGGTGCCGCAGGCCATGCCCGAGGAGTTGTTGGCCACGACGCCGCCAATGGTGCAGGCCGCCTCGCTGGCAGGATCCGGGCCGAATTTGCGTCCGAAGCGCAGCAGCCGCGAGTTCAGGTCCCGCACCGTGACCCCCGGCTGCACGCGGACCCGGGCTCCGCCGTCGAGCACCTCAATGCCGCGGAAATTCTTGCGCACATCCACCAGCAGCCCGCCGCTGACGGCCTGGCCGCTCAGGCTCGTGCCGCCAGAGCGCAGGGTGAGTGGCAGCCCGTGGGCAGCACTGATGCGCATAAGGTTGGCGACTTCGGCAGCGTTCGCTGGGACCGCCACCGCCTGGGGGATGAGGAGGAAGTGGGAGGCGTCGTGCGCGTTGGCGTGCCGGTCAAGGGCACGCGTGCGGGTTTGGGCTGCACTGCCCATGGCTGCCGTGACCTTATTCAGCAGGAGCCCGCCCAGGGCCCCCGCGTTTCCGGCCAACGCGCCTGTCTGCGCCGTCATGCTCTTACCACTTTCCTTCAACCGCCCCGGATGGCGTCCAGCACTTCCCATGCTACGGCTTGCCTGTTGGCGTGGGGCAGGAAGCCCGCGGCGTGAGGATGTTGTGGTTGACATGCCGGCCGGTCAGAAATTGCGACGTCGCTGCTGCC
>JBBSQT010000277.1:0-3386 GCA_038243775.1 Actinomycetales bacterium
TCCGGCAGGCCAGCGAAAAGGACGTTGAGTAGGCACTGATGACTACTTTGGCGCTGCTGCTTGCGGTCGCCGAGTACTGCTCCAGCGGTGTTGGACCGGCAGTTCGGACAGCGGCCACCACCGATGGTTTGGCAGACGTGTCATGGCTCATGGCCTAGGCCCTCCGGTTCAAAATGAGTAATGCGAAGTCCTGCAGCTGGGCGGCAACAGGCGCAGGCAGCTGCAGTTGCCTGGCCGAACGCATGGCCCGCTCACACAAATCTTCGGCGAGCGCCCGTGCCATGGCTTCTGCGCCTGCCGCTTCCAGGACCGACCGAAGTGAAGCCACTGTGCCGGAGTGGGTGCGCAGCATCGCCAGGTTCTCGCTGAATTCCGGTTGCTCAGCAACCAGCGCCGTCAAGATGGTGCTCTTTCCCTCACGCAGGTCGGACTCCACGGATTTTCCGGTCCTGGCGGGGTCGCCAAAGGTCCCCAGCACGTCGTCGATCAATTGATAGGCGACGCCGAGCTGGCCGCCAATGCCAGCCAGCGCCTCGGCTTCCGCCACAGTGGCGCCGGCCAGCAGCGCCCCTGTTTGCAGCGGAAACTTGAAGGAATAGGAGGCCGTTTTGAGCTCCTCCATGCGCAACACCTCCTGAACCTTTGCGGGGGCCGGCTTGAGTGAATACAACAGGTCTTCCAATTCCCCTGCCCCAGCGTTGTGGATGGCCTGCTGGAAGGAACGTTCCATGGCTGCGGTTTGCGGGTGGGAGCCGCCGGCACGCAGCGCCACTGAAATGGACGCTGAGAGCAGCAAATCTCCGGCGATGATGGCGGCACTGTGCCCCGCATGTTCGGCATCAACCAGGGTCTCCCCGGCGGCCAGGGCATCGTCGCGGTACAGTGCGGACAGGGTGAGGCGCCCCCGGCGGGTGAAGTCCCGATCAATCACATCGTCGTGAAGGAGCAGGGAAGTGTGCAGCAGCTCGAAGGCGCAACCCATGCTGACAATGCGGTCGCTGGCCTGGTTGGTCCGCGGCAGCTGCTGGGAACCTTCGCGGGCAAAGGCATCATGGCCAAGTTTCACCAGTCGCGGCCGGGTCAGTTTTCCGCCTTCCAGGGACAGGCCAATCCGCGACCACAAGACTTCTGCCGCCGGGGAATAGTCAGCCGCGGCTGTTTTGTAGTTCTGCACTATATGCGTGAGTTCACAGCGAACTGAGGCGTCAAAAGGTGATTCATGGTCAGTGCTGAAGCCGGCGGCCGGTGTTGTGGTGGTCCAGGTCGACAAGCTCATGGCTGCGTCCTCCGTTTCGCTGGGGCGGCGGCCGCCAATGCGTCGATGCGGCCGTGGATGGCCCCAAGTACGTCCTCCAGATAGGCTACAACCGCTTGTTGATCATGCGCAGAGACATTTTTCAGGGATTCTGTGGAAGCGTCGAAGAGTGGCCGCAGGGCAGCCACCACCAACTCTACGGTCCCGGTGCTGGGATGAATCAAGATGCTGCGTCGATCCAAGGGATTGGGCGTGCGGACAACCTGTCCGCGTGCGCTCAAGCGGTCAATCAGCGCGGTCGTGGCCGCTGTGGACACTCGCAGCTTAGCGGCCAACTCGCTGGGCGTCAGCGGCAGTCCGAAGGTCAAGTGCTGCAGGGCATTGAAATCGGTTTCGTTGATTTCGAGCTCGTGGCACAGCGAGTGTTTCAGTGAATCGTTGAACAACAGAACCTCATGCAGCAGACGTGACGCGCCGCCAGTGGCGGTTTCCCGAGAAATTTCCGACATTTTTACCTCTAAGGGTTGATTGCTCTCCTATCTAGATACATTATGGGTTACCTAACCAATACATGTCGAGTGGGTGACTTTCATGAGAACTATTTATCCGCCGGACGGCGGTAGCCGCGCTGTACTCAAGGATGCTGGGGAGGATGCCGTATGAGCACCATTGCGGTCACGGGCGCCACCGGATATATCGGAGGCAGGCTGGTCCCCCTCCTGTTGCAGCAGGGCCACGATGTGCGGGTCCTGACACGCAGGGAAAATGCCCTGCGTGACGTGCCGTGGAGCAATCAGGTCCAGTTGGTCGTAGGCGACCTGGCGAATCCCCACGCTGTGGGCGAACTGTGCGAGGGTGCGGATGTGCTGTACTACCTGGCGCATTCCATGGGGGGAGGCAAGGATTTCGGGCCGGTCGAGGAAAAGTGTGCGCAGGTGCTGTCAGCCGCGGCAAAAGCTGCTGGGCTGCAGCGGCTGATCTACCTTTCGGGGCTGCATCCCGAGGGCGAGTTGAGCAGGCACCTTTCGTCCCGGGTCAGAGTGGGTGAAATCCTGGAGTCCAGTTCCATCCCCACACTGACGTTGCAGGCAGGACTGATCATTGGCTCAGGTTCGGCAAGCTTTGAAATGATCCGCCACCTCACAGACGTGTTGCCGATCATGCCCGCACCCCGTTGGGTGTTGAACCGGGTGCAGCCCATCGCCGTGCGTGACGCGCTGCATTACCTGAGCGAGGCAGCCTCGCTGCCGCCGGGGGTTGCCGGCCGGTTCGACATTGGCGGTCCGGAAGCTCACAGCTACGGGGACTTGATGCGGCTCTATGCCGATGCGGCGCGGATCAGGCGGCCGCGGATTGTGCCCCTGCCGGTGCTCACACCGTGGCTGGCGGCACAATGGGTCAATCTGGTCACACCCATCCCGCGCTCCCTGGCGGTGCCCCTGGTCGAGTCGCTCCAGCATGATTGCGTCATGCGAAACCGCGACATTGACACCATAATGGACCGTCCGGAAGGTGGACTGACCGGATACTCGCAGGCCGTGGAGTTGGCGCTGGCGAAGTTGCTGGCCGACACTGTGGAAACCACGTGGGTGACTGCACACGCGCTGGAGGCGCCGGCGGACCCACTGCCTTCAGATCCGCAATGGACCGGACACACCGTGTTTACCGATGTGCGGGAACGTCATGTCGAAGCCAGTCCTGCCAGCGTTTTCAAAGTCATTCAAGGCATTGGCGGTGAAACCGGCTACTACTCCCTGCCGAGTGCCTGGGCGTTGCGCGGGCTCATGGACAAGCTGCTCGGCGGGGTCGGGTTGCGCCGAGGACGGCGCAGCCGTGAGAATCTGGCCCTCGGCGACGCCGTCGACTGGTGGCGGGTTGAGGAGATCGTTCCCAACCAGCTTTTGCGGCTCCGGGCCGAGATGCGCGCCCCGGGCCGGGCATGGCTGGAGTTCTCCGTGGAACCGGCAGGCTCGGGAAGCGACTATACCCAGCGCGCCGTCTTCTTCCCCCACGGGCTCGCCGGCCGCCTTTACTGGCTGGCCATTCTCCCGTTTCACGGACAGATCTTTTCCTCCATGTCCAAGCGCATCACCACGGCGGCGGAGGAGATGGAGCGCAACAAGCGGGCAGA
>JBBSQT010000278.1:0-3383 GCA_038243775.1 Actinomycetales bacterium
CAGCCGGCGTCGACCTGCAGGTTGAGACGCAGGGTTCGGGTGCCGTGACACCGCTGGACCCTGCCGTCATTGCGGCCGCCGACGCCGTGATCTTCGCCGTCGACGTGGATGTGCGCGGCAAGGAGCGTTTTGCCGGCAAGCCCCTGGTCAGCTCGCCCGTGAAGCGCGGCATCGACGAGCCGGCCAAGATGGTCCAGGAAGCCGTCGCGGCATCGGAGAACCCCAACGCCCACAGGGTGCCGCACTTCGGCGCGGAGGAAGCAGCTGACCGGAAGGCGGAATCATCGGGCGAAAGCCTGGGCGCCAAAATCAAGAAGGTGCTGCTGACAGGAGTCAGCTACATGATCCCGTTCGTTGCCGGCGGCGGTCTGCTGATCGCGCTCGGCTTCCTGCTCGGCGGCTTCCAGATTCCCGACTTTGCGGACAAAATCCTCACGGGCAACAGCCTGGCGAATCTGCCCACGGATTACCCGGCGCAGGCGCTGGGCCCGCTCGGGGCGTATCTGGGCGCCGTGGCGTTCAAGATCGGCAGCCTGTCCATGGCCTTCCTGGTTCCTGCGCTGGCCGGTTACATTGCCTTTGGCATCGCGGACCGCCCGGGCATCGCTCCCGGTTTCACGGCAGGCGCTGTCGCCGTGTTCATGGGCGCAGGCTTCCTCGGCGGCCTCGTGGGCGGCATCCTGGCCGGCCTCGCCGCGTACTGGATCGGCAGCTGGAAGGTCCCGCGCGTGCTGCGCGGCCTGATGCCAGTGGTCATCATCCCGCTGCTGGGTTCCATCCTCGCCTCCGGTGCCATGCTCCTCTTCCTCGGCGCACCCATCGCGGCGCTCACTGTTGGACTGAACAACTGGCTGACGGGAATGTCCGGGGCATCCGCCGTCGTGCTGGGAATCATTCTTGGTCTCATGATGTGCTTCGATTTGGGCGGTCCCGTCAACAAGGTTGCCTACGCGTTCGCCGTGGCAGGGCTCGGTGCCGGCAGCATCGCCAACCAGGCGCCGTGGGAAATCATGGCCACCGTCATGGCCGCCGGCATGGTTCCGCCGCTTGCCATGGCCCTGGCAACCACCATCGACAAAAAGCGTTTCTCCCTGGCCGAGCGGGAAAATGGCAAGGCAGCCTGGTTCCTGGGCGCGTCATTCATCTCCGAGGGCGCCATCCCTTTCGCGGCTGCCGATCCGCTGCGCGTCATCCCCGCCTCCATGCTCGGCGGTGCGGTGACAGGGGCCATGACCATGGCCTTCCACGTCACCTCCCAGGCCCCGCACGGCGGAATCTTCGTCTTCTTCGCGATCGGCAACATCGCCATGTTCGCCCTGTCCATTGCGGTGGGCACCGTGGTGGCCGGGCTGGCCGTCGTCGCACTGAAACGCTGGGCCGTGCGCACACCCGTTGATACCCTTGCACCAGCGCAGCCTGTCCACCAGGAAGCCTAGGTCCCGGCCATGACTGTCAAAGGAGAAACCGTGCAAAAGTTCGTTGGAGTCGGCGTCTTTCGCGGGCGCGCCATAGCCCCCATCCGGCACATGCCGCCCGCCCTGGACGAACCTCCCCTGGGTGAAAAATTGGAAAGTTCGACGGCGCCGGAGACTGCTGCTGCCACCATCAAGGCTGCCGGGGCAAGCGTGAAAGCGGCACTTGTGGAGCGCGCCTCCCGGGCCGAGGGTGCCGGCAAGGAGGTCCTCGAGGCCACGGCGATGATGGCCACGGACCCGATGCTGATCAAGGGCGCCATCAAGCTCGTCAACGCAGGGACCTCCCCCCAGCGGGCCGTCTGGGAAGCCGGCGAATCCGTGGCAGAAACCCTGCGCAACCTGGGCGGTTACATGGCTGAACGTTCGCACGACGTCCTGGACGTGCGTTCGCGCATTGTGGCCGTCCTGCGCGGGGTGCCCGCCCCGGAAATCCCCGATTCGCCCGAGCCGTTCATCCTGGTGGCCGAGGACCTTGCCCCCGCAGACACCGCTACGCTCGACCCGGAAAAGGTCATCGCCCTGGTGACGGCTAGTGGCGGACCGCAGTCGCACACGGCCATCATTGCCCGCAGCCTGGGACTGCCGGCCGTCGTTGCGGCGGCCGGCGTCACGGCCCTCGCCGACGGGGAACTGGTCTATGTTGACGGATCTTCCGGCGTGGTCAGCACCAAGCCGGGCGATGCGGAACGTTCCGCAGTTGCCGTCTGGGCGGAGAAAGCCTCCCTGCTCACTGTTTTTGACGGTGCCGGCCAGCTGGCCGACGGCACACTGCTGCCGCTGCTCGCCAATGTTGGCGGGGCCAAGGACGCCCGGGAGGCAGCCGCGGCCAACGCCCAGGGCGTGGGCCTGCTGCGCACCGAATTTTGTTTCCTCGGCAACAGCACCGAGCCCAGCCATGAGGACCAGGTCGCCGCGTACCAGGGAGTTTTTAGCGCCTTCCCGGGCAAAAAAGTTGTTGTCCGCACCCTGGATGCGGGGGCCGACAAGCCGCTGCCGTTCCTGACCGATTCCACCGAACCCAACCCGGCACTGGGCGTCCGCGGCTACCGCACCGACCTGACCACCCCGGGTGTGCTGGCCCGGCAGCTGGCTGCCATTGCCGATGCCGCCGCAGCCACGGATGCCGAGGTGTGGGTCATGGCCCCCATGATTTCCACCGCCGGCGAGGCCGCAGATTTCGCCGCCCTGTGCACTGCTGCAGGGCTGCGCATCCCCGGCGTCATGGTGGAGGTGCCGTCCGCGGCCTTGACCTCACGCCACATCCTGGACCAGGTGGATTTTGCCAGCCTGGGAACCAACGACCTCACCCAATACGCCATGGCAGCCGACCGGCAGCTTGGCCCGCTCGCCACCTTGAACGATCCGTGGCAGCCGGCCGTGCTGGCCCTGGTCCAGGCCACCGTCCAGGGCGCCATCTCCCAAGCCAAGCACTCCCCCTCGCTGGAAAGCTCCCCGCCCAAGCCGGTGGGGGTGTGCGGCGAGGCAGCCGCGGACCCGGCCCTCGCCGTCGTACTGGCCGGCCTAGGGGTCAGCACGCTGTCCATGACGCCGCGCGCGCTGCCGGCCGTGGCCGCCGTGCTGCGCACGGTCACCCTGGCGCAGGCGCAGGTGCTGGCACGCCGGGCCGTCGAGGCACCGTCCGCCGCCGCAGCCCGCGAACTGGTCCGGGCCGGCCTGCCGGCCTTGGCCGAACTCGGCCTCTGACCCACCCATTATGGAGATCCGGGCGATCCGGATCCCAATCGCCAACCCAAAAACTGGAGCACACCATGATTGAACGTACCGCAACGATAGCCAGCACCGTTGGGCTGCATGCTCGCCCGGCATCGATCTTTGCCGAAGCCGCCGGGGAACTGGACGCCGAGGTGACCATTGCACGCGTGGGCGAACCCGCCGACGAGGCCGTGG
>JBBSQT010000279.1:0-3378 GCA_038243775.1 Actinomycetales bacterium
CGATCACCGCGCAGATCCTCCCGGGAAATCCGTATCTCGCGCCAACCGAGCGCTTCGGTGGTTTCCAGGCGCCGGATGTCGCGCCGGTACTGGTCTGGATTGTTGTGGTGGGATCCGTCGTACTGCAGGCTGATCCGGTATTTTCGGTACGCGCCGTCGGGCCAGAGCAGGGGCCTGCCCCAGTCATCACAGACGATGACATTGAGTTCGGGCTCCGGCAGCCCCGCCTCGACAAGATCCAGCCGGGTAAAGGTCTCCGGAGGCGAATCGGCGCCCACCCGAATCAGTTCAAGTGCGGCACGGGCCGTGCGTACGCCCCGGATGCCGGGGTGTTTCTTGACCATGTGATGCAGTTCAGCCAGACTGCAGATCTGTTCGCGGAGCACCGGAAAGTCCAGTCCATGCTCGCATACGAGGTGGTCTCCCACAGCGACGAGGTCCCGCAATGGCAGGCAGGATGCCAGGTCAAGCCACGTCCGGGCGGCACTTGTGAGTCGGACGTCGTCCATGATCCAGACTTCCCCCTTGGCGAAGTCCAGACGGTGCCCGACGACATTGACCCGCCGGGGCGTACCCGACTTCGGCGGGTTGGCCACGTGGATCCGCCAGTCGTTGTCCAGGACCGCCGGCAGGGGAATCCCCCATAAACGCGCGGCCGAGAGGTGGCTGAGGACGCTGATGGGGTTGGTCTCGACATAGGCGGCCAGTGCGGCCGCACCCTTGAGCGGAACCCCGGCAGGTACCCGAATGCCACGTGAGACGACAATCAGGTCGCTTGCGCGAGTTCGGCCGCGCGTCACCCCAGCGGCGTCGGAGGATTCCGTGGTGAACGATCTCCGACGGAGATGCTGGGGCAGCTCTGAACGGTGCATACCTCCATTGTTTCCCGAAAAAACAACGGTTTCCGGGTTATCCACAGCCCACTTGGGCCAACACTGAATCGAAAGTACAGTTAATTGCGGTGTTTGAGCTCAACACTGCAATTAACTGTACTTTCGATTTTTGGAAGGCCGACGGCGGAGCACAAGCCCCGTGCACCGGGTGGAAATGGGCGTGCAGGTGGAAAGTGCCCCTACTTTGCCGCGAAGGCGGAGGGCCAGGGCAGCAGCACCGGCAGTTTCACCGAATCGGCGGCGGCTTCCGCGCGCAGGGACCCCATGGTGGGTGTGCGGCCGGCGAGCCAGGCGACAATGTCCGTCAGCATGCCGGAAACCGACACGGTGGTCTCCCCGTCACCCACCGTGAGGGGCGGCAGCGCCAGCGGCAGCAATTTCAGCTGCAGCTCCTCCGGCACCCGGGGGCTCAGGAAACCGATCAAGTAGAAGCAGAACTCCTTGGACCAGGTCTCGGGCCCGCGGCCCACCTGCAAATCCGCCAGGTGGATGACGAGCTCGCGCCAGTACGCCAGCGCCCCTTCCCGCACAGTGCTGTTGCGGTATCTGATGGGCAGCGACCACTGGCCCTCGTCCAGGCTTCCCAGAACTTCCAGCGCCCGCGTGAAACCGGCGGAAAGGGCCTCCCTGTGTTCCTCCGCCGAACGCCCGGCAGCCATCTCGATCGCCTGCGTCCGGCCGCCCTGGCCGCCGTCGTAAAAATCAACGAGTTCCCCACGCACGGCATATTCGGCCTGCCTGGCCACCGCGTTGGAAACATGGGCAATATGGGCCAGCACGTGTCCGCGCGTCCATCCCGGCAATTCGATGGGGGCCAGGACGTCGGCGTCGCTGAGTCCGCCCAGTTTTGCCCTCACATTATCGGCTGCCTCCGTAAGTCGTTCCAGCAGCTGCGCATTTGAAATATCAGTCATGCCCCCCAGCCTAGACGGCCGAGGGGCCCGCCGCGAGTATGCGAGTGGTGGGAGGCCGGCAGGCGCAGAAGCAGAAAATGCCCGCATCCACCACGGATGCGGGCATTTCATTGGGCGCTTCTCCCCATCAAGCCAGGGAAGCTCGACGCCGGTCAGGCCAGGAAGGCGCGAACCTCACCGAGCTGCGCCTCGAGGGCCGCCAGCTGCGCCAGCACTGCCGACGCCGCGGTCCCGCCTTGGGCGTTGCGGCTGTTGAGCGAGCCTTCCGTGCTCAGCACAGCGCGAACGTCCGGCGTGAGGTGCGCCGAGATGGCGGCATATTCCCCATCCGTCAGGTCCCACAGTTCCACGCCGCGGGCTTCGGCCACCTTGACGGCAGAGCCGGAGAGCTCGTGCGCGTCGCGGAACGGCACGCCCTGCCGGACCAGCCATTCGGCAATGTCGGTGGCCAGTGCGAAGCCCTGGGGTGCCAGTGCCTGCATCCGTTCGGTGTTGAACACCAGGGTGGCCATCATGCCGGAGACGGCGGGCAGCAGCAGTTCAAGGGTGTCGGCCGCGTCAAAGACGGGTTCCTTGTCCTCCTGCAAATCCCTGTTGTACGCCAAAGGCAGGCCCTTCAGGGTGGCCAGCAGCCCGGTCAGGTCGCCGATGAGGCGCCCTGCCTTGCCGCGGGCCAGCTCCGCCACGTCGGGGTTCTTCTTTTGCGGCATGATCGAGGACCCCGTGGAGTAGGAATCATGGAGGGTCACAAAGGAGAATTCCTTCGTGGCCCACAGGATGACTTCCTCGGAGATCCGGGACAGGTCCACACCGATCATGGCGCACACCCAGGCGAACTCGGCAAAGACGTCTCGGGAGGCGGTGCCGTCGATCGAGTTCCAGACGGCGGAATCGAAGCCGAGGTCGGCGGCAACAGCGTTGGGGTCCAGGCCCAGCGAGGAGCCGGCCAGGGCGCCGGAACCGTAGGGGGAAACCGCTGCGCGCTTGTCCCAGTCGACCAGGCGCTGCACATCACGCAGCAGTGCCCAGGCGTGGGCCAGCAGGTGGTGGCTGAGCAGGACCGGCTGGGCGTGCTGCAGGTGTGTGCGTCCGGGCATGGCCACACCGTGGTGCGCCTTGGCCTGCTCCACGAGTGCATCGACGACGGAGAGGACTCCCCCGGCGATGATGCGGGCGTGGTCGCGCAGGTACATGCGGCCCAGTGTGGCGATCTGGTCGTTACGCGAACGGCCGGCACGGAGCTTGCCGCCCAGTGCCGTTCCGGCACGCTCGATCAGGCCGCGCTCCAGGGAACCGTGCACGTCCTCATCGGAGTCGGCCGGGCCGTAGGCTCCGGACTTCACGTCCGCCTCGAGCTCTTCGAGGGCGGACAGCATGCCCTCCAGCTCGGCGGCGTCGAGCAGGCCGGCCGTGTTCAGGACGCGGGCGTGTGCCTTGGAGCCGGCGATGTCATACAGTGCCAGACGCCAGTCAAAGTGCGTGGACTTGCTCAGCGCAGCCAGGGCATCGGCGGGGCCGCCCTGGAAGCGGCCGCCCCAGAGTGCACCCTCGTTGGTGCCGTGCGTTTCGAC
>JBBSQT010000280.1:0-3375 GCA_038243775.1 Actinomycetales bacterium
CTAGTCGACAGACACGGGAGCTTTTTCGTTCAGGCGGCCTGTCTCGTCAAGCCAATCCGACGCCAGCGGGCGCAAAGTGGCTTCAACGGCGCGGGCGTGGTGGCCGCAGAAGCGCAGTTCACCGCCGGAGGACTCCAAAATTACCCGCACATATGCCTGCGCGCCGCAACGGTCGCAGCGATCAAGGGTTGTCAGCTGTGGGCTGCTGAGGGCTGTGGTTGTCATGATGGCCTCCTTCATTAGTTCTTCTACCTCATACAACCACCTCCCGGGCAACTTCCTTCCATGGCGCGAAGGACTTTCGCTATCCGCGTATCTGTTATCCGGCCCGTGCGCCTGCAGGCGAGCATTGCCAACTTTTGGCCAACCAACCGTTAACCTAGGTAGAGTCCCGCCTAGTTAAACCCGAAAAGGAGTATGTCCACCGTGGCACGCGAGAGTTCCAATTACAGTGCACGCCATCTCTCAGTGCTTGAGGGATTGGAGGCTGTTCGGAAGCGGCCCGGCATGTACATCGGCTCCACGGACTCCCGCGGCCTCATGCACTGCCTGTGGGAGATCATTGACAACTCAGTCGATGAGGCGCTGGCGGGTTTTGGCCAAAACATCACGGTGATCCTGCACAAGGACAACTCCGTCGAGGTCCACGACGACGGCCGCGGCATCCCCGTGGACGTCGAACCCAAGACGGGCCTCACCGGTGTGGAAGTGGTGCTCACCAAACTGCACGCGGGCGGCAAGTTCGGTGGCAGCTCATACGCAGCCTCCGGCGGCCTGCACGGTGTGGGCGCCAGCGTGGTCAACGCACTCTCCGCCCGCATGGACGCCCAGGTGGACCGGGGCGGGAAAACCTACCAGATGAGCTTCCGGCGCGGTGAGCCCGGCCACTTCAAGGACCTTGGAAAGTCCCTGAGCCCCGATGTCACGTTTGAGCCTTTCACGGAAAAGTCCAATCTGGACATTGTGGGCACCACGAAGCGCGGTGTGACGGGCACCCGGATCAGGTACTGGGCGGACCGGCAGATCTTCACCGCCGATGCAAAGTTCTCCTATGACGAACTGGTGGCCCGGGCGCGCCAGACTTCCTTCCTGGTGCCGGGATTGAAGATCAAGGTCGTCGATGAGCGCCGCGTGCCCGGAACCCCGGGGGAGTTCGCCACGCACGAAGAAGTTTTCCACCACGACGGCGGACTGTCCGAGTTTGTGGACTTCCTCTCCGTGGGCGGGGCCGTCACAGATATTTGGCGTCTGCAGGGCCACGGCACGTTCACAGAAACGGTCCCGGTCCTGAACAGTTCCGGCCACCTGGAAAGCACCGCCGTGGAACGCGACTGCGAGGTGGACATTGCGCTGCGCTGGGGCATTGGCTATGACACCACCATGCGCAGCTTCGTCAACATCATTGCCACCCCCAAGGGAGGGCGGCACCAGGAAGGCTTTGAACAGGCCCTGCTGAAGACTTTCCGCAAGGTCATCGAAGCCAATGCGCGCAAGCTCAAGGCCGGCAACGACAAAATCGAGAAGGACGACGTCATGGCCGGTCTCACCGCAGTGCTGACCGTGCGCCTTGCCGAACCGCAGTTCGAAGGCCAGACCAAGGAAATCCTGGGAACACCGGCCGTCAAGGGGATCGTCGCCAAGGTCGTGGAGAAGGAACTGAAGGCCAAGCTGGAATCGTCGGCCCGCGGCGAAAAGATCCAGGCTTCGACGCTGCTGGAAAAAGTGGTTTCGGAGATGAAATCGCGTATTTCCGCCCGCGTCCACAAGGAAACCCAGCGGCGCAAGAACGCGCTGGAAAGCTCCTCGCTTCCCACCAAGCTGGCGGATTGCCGCAGCAACGATGTGAAAAAGAGTGAACTGTTCATCGTGGAAGGCGACAGTGCCCTGGGCACGGCCAAGCTGGCGCGCTCCTCCGACTTCCAGGCACTGCTGCCCATCCGCGGCAAGATACTGAACGTCCAAAAGGCCTCCGTTGGCGACATGCTGGCCAACGCCGAGTGCGCCGCCCTGATCCAGGTTGTCGGTGCAGGCTCAGGACGCAGCTTTGACCTTGAGGCTGCCCGCTACGGCAAGGTCATCCTCATGACCGACGCGGACGTGGACGGCGCCCATATCCGCACACTGCTGCTCACGCTCTTCTTCCGTTACATGCGCCCCATGATCGACGCCGGAAACGTCTATGCCGCTGTCCCGCCCCTGCACCGGGTGGAGGTGATCAATGCCGGCACCAAGGCCAACGAAATGGTTTACACCTATTCGGAAAAGGAGCTGCACACCCTTCTTGCCAGGCTGGAGAAGGGCAACAAGAAGTACAAGGTCCCCATCCAGCGATACAAGGGCCTTGGTGAAATGGATGCCGACCAGCTGGCTGAGACCACCATGGATCCGCGGCACAGGACGCTGCGCCGGGTCACCAGTGCCGATGCAGACCGCGCCGAACACACCTTTGAGCTGCTCATGGGTTCCGAGGTGGCTCCGCGCAAGGATTTCATCGTCGCCGGCAGCGAGCACTTGGACCAGGACCGCATTGACGCGTAGTGCCCGGCTGTCCATGCAGGAGAACCCCTGGGGCGAGTTCTAACCTTGCCTTGCACGGGCTGCTCAAGTTCTGACCTAAGTGCCCAGAGGCAGGGATGTGACTGGCATTTCGTCACCAAGGTCAGGCCTCGGTGACCCAGGCCAAAACTCGACGGCGCCCAGGAGCTTCCGGCCGGACGCGAATGCCCTAAGCGAGAATGCCGGGCACCAGCAGCAGGGCTGTGGGGATGGCGAGCAGGAGCAGGGCGCCAATGTGGATCATGACCTGCAGGCTGTGCTTCAGCGCCGGAGCGGGTGTCAGCAGCTTGCCGAGCCTTGCCGAAGTGGTGGTGGGCGTGTCAATCTGTGCGGCGTTGTCGCCCATCAAGGTGTCGGCAGGCAGTTCAACCGATCCGCTGGCAACCAGGGCGATGGCGGTCACCAGGGTCGACTTGTCCACGGAACGCAGGGCAACGTCGTCGGCCATGATCTCGATCAGTGACGACACGGCTTCCTGGGCCAACTTCGAGGTAGGCAGCCATGGCAGCGCCGAACGCCAGGCCGCAAACGCCCACAGCAGCAGGTGGTGGTGCTGCACGAGGTGGGTTTCCTCATGCAGCAGCACGGCACGCAGCTCCTCGGGGGAGAGGAGCTCCAACAGGCCGTCGGAGAGCACCGTTACCGACCTGGAACCGCCGGGCAGACAATAGGCAACGGGTGCCTGATGGTTGATGACCAGGGTCCCGGGCCGATCGCTGGAGGGCGAGCTGAGCAGCTGCAGCAGGTCTCGGTGCCGGCGGCGCTGGCGGTTGATGCGGAAATACGTCAGCCACAGCGTGAACACCAAATGCGCCGACA
>JBBSQT010000281.1:0-3368 GCA_038243775.1 Actinomycetales bacterium
CACTTTTGGGGTGGAGCGCTCCGCGGCGGCGGGCCTGGAAACGTTTGTGGTGAACTTCAAGGACTACGCCACCCGCACCGACTGGGATGCTGCACTGCTGGAAAAGGTGGCTTCCTATGCGCCCGACTATGTGATTTCCAGCGGGTTCATGCGCATTGTCTCCCCGAGCTTCATCAACGCCTTCGAAGGCCGCTACGTCAACACGCACCCGGCCCTGCTGCCGTCATTCCCCGGGGCCCACGGCGTGCGCGACGCCATGGCCTACGGCGTGAAAGTCACCGGCTGCACCGTGCATTTTGCGGATGCCGGCGTGGACACCGGCCCCATCATCGCCCAGACGCCCGTTGCGATCCTGCCAGAGGACACCGAGAAGACACTCCACGAACGCATCAAGGTGGCCGAGCGGGAACTGCTCATCAAGGTCCTGGGCGACCTGGCCCGCGCCTGAGCGGCACTACTGGGCGTTGGCGGTGCCGGCCCGGTTGCGGGAGGCTTTGCGGTCCAGGAACCAGCTGGAGACTTTGCCAACAACCCATCCCAGAACAATGGAAAAGACAATCGCCAGGACCACCGCGAACTTCGTTGAGATGTCGGGCCAATGCTGGGTGAGCATGCCGATGCCCACCGAATAAAGCGACCATACAGTTGCCGATACAACCGAGAACACTGTAAACGCCCGCACGGGGTATCCGGCCACCGTGGCGGCAATGTTGGAGGACAGCCGTCCCAGCGGGATGAACCGGGAGGTCAGCATGAACATGTACGGGCGGTTCCGGAGCCTGCGCGTCGCGGCCGTCACGGCCCGTTCGCGCCGCGGGCCGCGGTTCGAACCCCAGCGGGTGTTGCCGGCAAGCTTGGTGAGCCAGTAAGTTATCAGGTCCCCGGCCACGGCCCCGGCCATCATGGCCAGCACCAACGGCAGGGCTCGGGGACCGCCGTCGAGCCCTGCGAGGGCGCCCAATGCCACAAACACGGTGGTGCTCGGCACCGGCGGGACCAGGCCGGAGACCATGACAAAACCGCCGGCCACAAGATAGAGCCAGAAGCTGTGCAGGAAGCCGGTCGAATCGGCTGCGAGGTCCATGGGGTCCTTGTCGGTGCAATCGGAGCATCGGAGGCGGTGCGTTGCAGAGGGGCGCTCAGGTGCGTCAGGCGGCAGCGGGCACGTGACGGGAGGAAGCGGGCGGGCGACCACCGGTGAAACGCAAGTCCCGGGAGGCTGAAAATCGCGGGTGGATTTGCTGCCTGCCGGGACGGTTGCGCCAGTCTTACTTCTTGGCGCGGCCAAACACCAATGATGCCACAGCGGTTGCCGCGGTGACGGCGCCGACGGCGGGCCAGGAGCCCATCTTCTTCGCCAGGGGGTGTGAGCCGCCGAAGGCTGCAATGTAGGCGGCGGTCAGTGCCACGGCCGCAGCCGTTCCCGTGTTTTTCTTCCAGCCAAGGAACGCGGCTGCGCCGGCAGCGGCCAGAACGGCCCCGCCGAGCGGGCGGTTCTTTGTGGCACGGGCAGTCTGGTAACCGCCCAGCAGTCCGGCGGTGGAGAAAGCAGTAGGAAGCAACGCGCTCATGGGGGTCCTTACTCGGAGGGATTTCAATTCAAGGTCGGTGAAAGACTACCGGGTGAAGGTGGGGGATTCCTGAACGCCCGGTTACCCCGCCCCATTCAGAAATCGAACGTACAGTTAATTGGGGTGTTTGGGCGAAACACCGGGATTAACTGTACGTTCGATTTCCACGAG
This sequence comes from Actinomycetales bacterium, assembly GCA_038243775.1. Classification (GTDB taxonomy): domain Bacteria; phylum Actinomycetota; class Actinomycetes; order Actinomycetales; family Micrococcaceae; genus Specibacter. The sequence continues at coordinate 1,743 of JBBSQT010000281.1, forward strand.
GAGCGAGAAGCACGTCAGTCCAGGGCCGTGCCCCTGGTCTCCGGTGCCGAGACTGCCATCCACACAACGGCCAGCAGCACCAGTCCGCCGGTCAGCGCGAAGGTCAGCGGCAACCCCAACACGGGCCACAACAGGGAACCGAAGATCAGCGGCACCAGCCCGGCCCCCACCCGTGAAATGGTGGACGCCCAGCCAAACCCGGTGGCCCGCAGCTCGGTGGGGTACAGCTCGGAAACGTACGTGTACAGCACCGGTATGGCGACCTGGATGACAAAGCCAAACACCAGGAGCCAGACCTGCGCGGCGACGGGCGCGTCCAGGACCAGCGCAAAAATGACCAGCGTCAGAGCCGCCAGCGGCCCGGTGATGCCCAGGATCAACTTGCGCCCCAGCCGCTCCACCAGCAGGGCCGCCACGATTACACCCACCAGGCCGATCCCCGTCATGGCGGCCGTGGCCATGAACGCCTTGTTTTCCGCATACCCGGTGGCCACCAGGATGGACGGCATCCACGTCAGGGCGCCGTAGTACACCAGCAGGATCGTCAGGAACAGCGACCATGCCACGCCGGTAATCCGCCAGTTGACCCGCCACAGCCCGGCCAGCTGCTCGGTGACTTTGCCCAGCGACAGCTTCGGCGCGGTTGCCGCATCGGGCAGCACCCACGGCCCCACCGTGGCCCCCGTCCGCCTGATCAAGGACTCAATGACGGCCTTCGCCTCCGCCGGCCGCCCCGCCCGCACCAAAAACAGCGGCGATTCCGGCACGCCCACCCGCACCCAAAACACCAGCAGGGCCGGCAGCACCATGACCAGCATCAGGTAGCGCCAGTTGCCACACGAGGCCATCAACACGGCGGAGACCACCCCGCACAGTGACGCGCCAATGGGCCACCACGCATCCATCGCCGTCAAAACACGGCCCCTGTGCCTGCGCGGGGTGAACTCGCCCACCAGTGCGTAATCCACGGGAATGCAGCCGCCCAGCCCAAAGCCGGCCAGGAAGCGGAACACACAAAACAGCACAATCTCGTTCGAAACGGCACCCATCACGGTAAAGATGGAGAAGACCAACAGCGTCAGCGTAAACGCCTTCTTGCGCCCAATGATGTCCGCGATGGACCCCCAGGCGAAGGCGCCCACGGCCATGCCTATCAGGTTTGACGTGCCAATCCACGCCGCCTGCCCCGGGCTGAGCCCCCATTCCTTGGACAGCAGCGGGATCAGGAAGCCGTTCAGGGTCACATCCCAGGCGTCGAACATGAAGCCGAGCCCGCCAATGAGAAAAATACTGCCCTGGACGCGCCACCGCCACGGCAGCTCCTGCACCACGCGGTCGCCGGTCAAAAGTGCGGTGGGGGTGCTCATGCGGCCTTTCGTTTCACTGGGCATTTCACTGGGCAAGTCACTGGGCAATTCACTGGGCAAGAGAAGCATAGACGACGTCGGACACGGCCTGGCGCAGCTCCGTTGCGTCGGAGCCGTCCCGGCTGGGGCTGACCCGGTTGCTGAGCAGTGAGATGACCACGCCGGCGTCCCTGTTCACGAGCAGCGAGGTGCCCGTGAAGCCGCCGTGCCCCCGCGCCTGGGCCCCGGCGGCCCCCATCCACGGCTGCTGGTTGATGCG
>JBBSQT010000282.1:0-3367 GCA_038243775.1 Actinomycetales bacterium
CCCCCGCAATCCGTGTGCGGCGCGCTTCGGCGTCGGACTCGGGGTGCTCCTGGCCGTACGGTTCGATGTCCGGTTCCATTCCATCGCCAACATGGCCCGCGGCATGGCCGGGGGTGCCGCCGCTGCGGAACCAGCCAATGAGCCCGGCCACGAGGGCGGCCACCAAAATGGGAATGCCCGGAGGGACCAAGGGGACGGCCAACAGTGTCACCACGGCGCAAACGACGGCTATGGCCGCTGGCTGAAAGGCCTTGATGCGCGGCCACAAAAGACCCAGAAAGGCGGCCACGGCCGCACCATCGAGCCCCCATTGCTTGGGGTCGCCCAAGGCATCACCGATCACGGCACCGACCGCCGTCATAATATTCCACAACAGGAATACGCCCACTCCGGCGACCCAGAATCCGCGCTCCTGTTCAACGGGATCACTCTGGCCTGTGGCGGTCGCCGTGGATTCGTCAATGGTCACGTGGGCTGCCGCAAAACGGCGCCACCCCGTGGGCCGCAGCAGGGCATTGAGCTGCATGCCGTAAACGCCGTTGCGGATGCCCAGCAGCGCCGATGCACTCATGGCCGCAACGCCCGTCCCGCCAGCCGCCACCACCCCGATGAACGCGAATTGGGAGCCGCCGCTGAACAGGAGCAGGCTCAACACCATGGTCTGCCAGAAACTCAAACCGGACGCGACCGAGAGTGCACCAAAGGACACCCCGTACAGGCCTGTGGCGATGGCGATGGAGGCGCCGATCTTCGCAGCCTGGGAGCCTTTCAGCTCCGCGGCAAGTGCCCGGGCGGTCACTGGGGGACGATAATGGGCATGGTGTGGGTGTCTATGGGCTCATCGGACAGGCTCAGCTGTTCGGTGCCGTGCAAGGCGTCGGCCGCGCGGACCAGGGCCAGGTGGGAGAACGCCTGCGGGAAGTTCCCCGCCATGCGGCTCTGGTTCATGTCGTATTCTTCACTGAGCAGGCCCACCTCGTTGGCCAGGCCCACCAACTTGTCCATAAGGTCAACGGCTTCGGGGCGCCGGCCAGAGTGAGCGTATTGCTCCACCAGCCAGAACGAGCAGGCAAGGAACGGATGTTCCCCTGGCGCCAGGCCGTCCATCCCCGACGCCGTCTCGTAGCGCAGGATCAGTCCGTGTTTATCCACCAGCTCAGCTTCCAATGCGTCCACGGTGCCCAGCATTTCCGGGGAGCTGTAGCCCAAAAACCCGACTTGCGGAATAACCAGCAGGGAGGCGTCGGTGGTGGTGTCGCCGTAGGTTTGGGTGAAGGTGTTCAGCTCCTTGTTGAAGCCGTGTTCCATGATTTCCGCACGCAATTGTTCGCGCAGCTCTTCCCAGCGCTCAACATGGCCGGACAGTCCGTGGTCACGCACGGCCCGGACGGCGCAGTCAAACGCGGCCCACATCATGACGCGGGAATGGGTGAAATGCGCCTGGTCCCCGCGCATCTCCCAAATGCCGTGGTCCTTGGCCATCAGGTGCTTCTCAACGAAGCCCAGCATGGCCTGTTGCAGCGGCCAGGAGAAATGGTCCTCGTGCCCGCCGGCCAGCCGCAGTTTCTCCAAGGCCACGAGAACTTCACCCACGACGTCGGCCTGGTACTGTCCCACGGCGCCGTTGCCAACGCGCACGGGCATGGCACCCTCGTAGCCGGGCAGATGGTCCAGGATGCTTTCGGGCAGGTTCCGCTCCCCCGAGAGTCCGTACATGATCTGCAGGTCCTCGGGGTCGCCGGCCACGGCCCGCAGCAGCCAGTCGCGCCACTTCAGCGCTTCTTCCGCATAGCCGTGGGTGAGCATGGCTTCAAGGGTCAGGGCCGCATCGCGCAACCAGCAAAAGCGGTAGTCCCAGTTTCGTGCGCCGCCAAAGTCTTCCGGCAGCGACGTGGTGGGGGCGGCCACGATCCCGCCCGTGTCCCGATGCGTCAGGGCCCGCAGCACCAGCAGGGAGCGTTCCACGATGTCTGCGTATTTCCCGTCCTGGTTGTACCGGGCGGCCCATTCATTCCAGTACTTGCAGGTCTCCACCAAGGCAGCTTCGGTGTCGATGGGGCGTGGTTCCGGCCGGTGGGAGGGGTACCAGGTCAGTTCCTGCTCAACCCGTGCCCCGGCCCGGACAGTGAACCTTCCCGCGTGTTCACGGTGGGCGGCGTGGGGCAGCTCATCACCGCGCAGCACCAAGGCATCCGGTCCGGCAACGCCCACGATTGCCTCGGAACCGTCCGCTTCCTTGACCCTGCGCACCCATGGCAGCACTTTGCCATAGCCCGGCCGGATGGTGATGTTTTGCTGGAATTCCACGCTGCCGCTGAGCCCGTCAATGCGGCGCACCAGCGAAGCCCTCCGGTCCCCGACAGGCATGAAATCGGTGATTTTCGCGGTCCCCGTGGGGGTTTGCCATGTCGTTTCCAGTACGAACGTCCGGCCAACGTAGTGGCGGTGCGAGACGGCGGCCTGCGGGTCCGCCGGGGCCATCAGCCAGCGGCCGTGCTCGCTGGTTCCCAGCAGCGCCGTGAACACCGAGGGCGAGTCAAAACGGGGAAAGCACAGCCAGTCAATACTGCCGTCACGTCCCACCAGGGCGCCTGTGTGCAGGTCGGACAGGAGTGCGTAGTCTTCAATTCTTGATGCCATCCCTCAATGCAACCACATTGTGTGCCCATGGCGTCAAGAGCCGCGGTGTCAGGGCCTCTGGGTGAGCATTTTCCGCAGCTGCCGGGGCTTGTTGCTGGTCAGCTCGGCAGCCCCGGCCGCAAGACACATTTCCAGGTCTGCGGCCGTGTCCACCGTCCACACCCGCAGGGTGCGCCCCGCGGCCAGCCACCGGGCCGCGTCACCCGGGTTCCGCCTCAGGTACTCGACGCCGGGACCGGCGAGGTGGGCAACGCCGTCGTCCACCAACTGCAGCCGCCGCCGCTGGAAGCGGTCCTTGGGCCCGGCAATTTCGAGAAGCTGGCACAGCCGGCCGGCCGGCACCCGCTGCGCCAAGAGAAGCACGGCCTCGGGGTGGAAGGACATGAAGGAGACCTCGATGTTCCCCACCGCGGACGTCTCCGGGGTCCAACCGCGGCGATGCAGGGTTTCCAGGGCCGCCTCAACAAGGGCCGGCTCAAAGCAGCCGCCGTACTTGAATTCAAGGGCGAGCCCCACGGGACGGGGCGCCGAGCCGAGGATGTCCAGAAGCTCGGGCAGGGTCAGCAGCTGTTCGGCCGGGCTGCCTAACTCGGGCGGGATGGTGGTCCCGTGCCAGGAGCTGAAATCCAGGGCACGGAGTTGGGCGAGCGTCATGTCGGCGAGCGCCCCGGCACTGTTCGAGGTGCGGCTGATGTCTTCGTCGTGGTGGAGCACCAGCGCACCATCG
>JBBSQT010000283.1:0-3354 GCA_038243775.1 Actinomycetales bacterium
CCGGCGATGGAGCTCTCCACGGTGGACAGGTCCAGTTCCACAACCTGGCTGAAGTCCGGCGTGTGGTCCGGGTCGTGCCAAAGTCCCTGCTCCTTGGCGTAGGCCTCCACAAGGTTGATCTGGTGTTCGCTGCGGCCGGTGAGGCGCATGTAGTCCAGGGTCTCGGCGTCGATCGGGAAGATGGCGCAGGTGGATCCGTACTCGGGGCTCATGTTGCCCAGGGTGGCCCTGTTGGCCAGCGGCACGTTCGCCACGCCGGGTCCAAAGAACTCCACGAACTTGCCCACCACCCGTGTTTTGCGCAGCAGCTCGGCGACAGTGAGCACCAGGTCCGTGGCGGTGGTGCCCTCCGGGAGCTCGCCGGTGAGCTTGAAGCCCACGACCTGGGGCACCAACATGCTCATGGGCTGGCCCAGCATGGCGGCCTCCGCTTCGATGCCGCCCACGCCCCAGCCCAGCACGCCCAACCCGTTCACCATGGGCGTGTGCGAGTCCGTGCCCACGAGAGTGTCGGGATAAGCCTGCTTCACGCCGTCGCGCTCCCAGGTGAACACCACCCGGGAAAGGTATTCCAGGTTCACCTGGTGGCAGATCCCGGTGTCCGGCGGGACCACCAGGAAGTCGGCGAAGGACTGTTGGGCCCAGCGCAGCAGCTGGTAGCGCTCCTGGTTGCGCTGGAACTCGTACGCGGAGTTCTTGGCGACGGCGTCGGGGCGGTTGAAGACGTCGGCGATGACGGAGTGGTCAATGACCAGCTCGCCGGGGATGAGCGGGTTGATCTTGGCCGGGTCCCCGCCCAAATCCGCCATGGCATCGCGCATGGCCACCAGGTCGACCACGCAGGGGACGCCGGTGAAGTCCTGCATGAGCACCCTGGCCGGGGTGTACTGGATTTCCTTGCTGGCCTCGGCGCCCGGATCCCACTCCCCCACGGCGCGCACCTGGTCGGCGGTGACCAGGTGCCCGTCCTCGTTGCGGAGCAGGTTTTCCAGCAGCACCTTCAGGCTGTAAGGCAGCCTCGCCGAACCGGGAACCTTGTCCAAGCGGTGGATCTCGTACTGTTCACCGTCAACGGTCAGTTCACCGCGTGCATCGAAACTATTGGAAGACATGACAATCCCCTTATCTCAGCGAGCCCTTTAAGCCACCATAGCCCCCGTCCGCCAGATGGCAAGGGGTTGTGAAGCCTTGGCACAATGGGTGGGTGAACAATTATTTGCACCAACCACCCCTGTTCGACGACGCCTACCTCACCGCCGCCGCCGCAGCCGTGCTCGACGGCGACACCCTGCCCGGCATTGTGCAGGCCGGGCACCCGGTCTTGCGTGCCCGCGCCCTGCCGTTCACCGGCCAGTTCAGCGATACGGACCTGGCCCGGCTCATCGAAATCATGGCCGAGACCATGCGGGGCGCCCCGGGGGTGGGCCTGGCCGCGCCGCAGATCGGCATCCCGCTCCAACTCGCCGTGCTCGAAGACATGTTCGAAGTGTCGCCGGAGAACGCGGCCGCCCGCCACCGCGAACCCCTGGAACTCCTTGCCATCCTCAACCCCCGCTACACGCCCGTGGGCACGGAAACGGCAGCGCACTACGAGGGCTGCCTGTCCATGTCCGGCTGGCACGCGGTGGTGGACCGCCCCTCCACTGTTGAGCTGGCGTACGACGACGAACACGGCACCGCGCGCACCCGCCGGTTCTCGGGGTGGCAGGCAAGAATCGTCCAGCACGAGAGCGACCACCTCGCCGGCACCCTCTACATAGACAAGGCACTCACGCGCTCGCTGGCAAGCACCGCCCAGTACAGCGAACACTGGGCCCACCCAGGCATCGCCGCCGCCAGGGAGGGACTGGGATTCTAGACGCCCCCGGGGGCCGCGGCGGGCCGGGCCTCGGGGCCTGCGGGCCGGCACTCGCGGGCGGCAGGCCAGCAAGCGCATCGGCCGGCACTTCGGGCCGGGCCTTGGGAACAACGGTGGGGACCTAAGATGAAGGCATGGACTTCTCTGCAGTTGACGCCTTGCTGTGCCCCCACTGCGGACTGGGCTTCACGGCGCCCGGGAACTGGGCGGGCGCACTGTCCTGCGGGAACGGACACAGCTTCGACATTGCCCGGCAGGGCTACCTGAACCTGCTCACAGGGCACGGCACCAAGTTCGTCCCTGACACTGCCGCCATGGTCGATGCCCGCGACACCTTCCTGGACGCGGGCCACTACGACCCGCTGGCCAACGCACTGGCCGGCATCGTCCAGGATCGGCTCCCCGCGTCCGGCCCCTCCCTGCTGGTGGATGCGGGCACGGGAACCGGCTGGTACCTGCACCGGATCCTTGCGGGCTTCCCACAGGGCCGCCGACCCCACGTGAAGGGCCCGGCCGGGGCGAGCGCTCAGCCGGGAAAACCAGTCGGCGAATCACCAGCCGGCGCTCGCAGGCCGGCCGCCGTGGGCCTGGATATCTCCAAGTTTGCCCTGCGCCGGGCCGCCCGGCGCAACCCTGCGGCCGTGAACATTGTGTGGGACCTGTGGCGGGACCTGCCGCTGGGAGCCAACACGGCCGACATCGTCCTCGTCGTGTTCGCCCCCCGCAACCCGGCCGAGTTTGCCCGCATCCTGAAGCCCGGCGGACCCCTGGTGGTGGTGACACCCCTGCCGGGGCACCTGGCCGAAATTGTCCGGGACACGGGGATGCTGGGCATTGCCGAGGACAAGGAGTCGGCCCTGATCCAGTCCATGTCCGAAAGTTTTGAACTGGTTGAGCGCCGGGAGGTGGTTGTTCCGCTGCAGCTTTCCCCGGCCGACGTCGGCAACGTGGCACTCATGGGACCTGCCGGGCACCACCTCGACCCCAGTGAGCTGGGGAAGCGGCTGGCGCACCTGCCGGCACACACCGCAGCCACGGCAGCATTCCGCATCTCGGTGTTCCAGGCACTGGTGCAGCATCACTAATCCAAGTGTTCCAAGTCCAAGGCCAGCGGGTCCGCTGCGCCACGTTGCATTGGCGCGGTGCTCGGGGCCCGCGGGCTCTGGCGCGCCGGCCCTTCATCCCCCTGGGCGGCGGTGGCGCCCGGCCGCTTGGCGTGGAGGTCAACGTGAAGCCAGCGCAGCGTGACCTGGGTCAGCGGCCCCACGCCCAGGGCGAAGACCGCCGTTCCAGCACCGACCACGCCGCCAAGGAAGAACCCGGCCACAACGACCGTGAGTTCAAGAACTGTGCGGATGACCCACACGGGCCGGCCGGTCACGCGCACCAACCCCGTCATGAGGCCGTCGCGCGGTCCGGGACCCAGACCGGCACCAATGTACAGGGCGGTGGCGAAGGCCAGCATCAACAAGCCGGCGGCAAAGGAGGCAAGCTGC
>JBBSQT010000284.1:0-3344 GCA_038243775.1 Actinomycetales bacterium
CGTTCTTCTCAACAAACAAGCACTCGGCCGGCTTGTGGTTGCTGGAGGTCTGGCGGGAAACGTTGACACCATCGATGCCGATGGAGCAGGAAATTTCGCCGGTTGCTCCGGAACCATACTTGCCCAGAACCAGGACCTTGTTGAAAACGGAGCCGGCAGGCAAGGTTACTTCCTGATCGAACGGCAGCGTTTGGCTGGTCATGTCCCCACCTGTTTCCTTCCCATCGTCGGTGACAACAAGAGCCTTGACCAGAGCCTCGCTCTGAGCGCCTTCCACATGCATGGTCACCGTGCGGCCCTGGGATCCAGCCTTATCGGTGCGTTTGGACTCAACCTTCTCGCTGGGCTTGGCGGTGGCGGGAGCATCGGCGTCCACGGCCGCTTCAGGGGCACCCTTTGAGGAGGAGCTGCTGTTCGAGGTCTCTGCCGCAGATTCCGGGGCACTTGTGGAGCAGCCGGTGAGGGCCAGGCCCAACAGGAGCGTCGAGGCTCCGACAATGGTGCTGAGGGAGTATTTTGCAGCTGCTGTGTAGTTCGTGTTCATGTCTTTATGATTGCCCAACTGCATCCGGGAACAAATTGGCAGATCCCAGAAAATGACCCCCTTTTCTCATAATTGAAGGATTTTCCGCGTTGCCTCCACTCCTGGCCGTCTGCACTAAAGGGCGCCGGAGTCCGTGGAGTCCCAACTGGCACTTCCGCATGTCTGCGCGGTAAGACGGTGGATTCAGGAGCACTTCCCGGACGCTGCAGCCACCTGTTTACAGAGCAAAAAAGGGTGCGTGGCAAAGGTCACAGTTTTCTCATGTTCCCTTTTCCCTGGCCCCTCTTCTCATTGCGCTGCGGGCTCGGCGAACCAGAGCCGTGTTTCGCCGTACTTTTTCTCGGCGAAACGGTCCAGCAGTGCCGGCCAGTTGGGTTCCGGGGTCCGGGCTGATCGTTCAACCACCACCACGGCGAACGGGCTCAGCCGTGGCGCCAGCAGTTCCAGGACAAGGCTCAGCTCGGTCTCGGTGAGCGGATAGGGCGGGTCCATGAAGACAAGATCCCACTGATCCACGCCGGCATCGGCTGCCCTCTCCAAAAATGATTCCACCTTGGAACGCTGCACAGAAACAACCTTGGTGCCCAAGACCTTGTTCACCAGCTCGGCGTTGCGCTGGCAGACGGCCGCAGCCTTGTCGTTGAACTCAACAAGTTCAACGGAGGCAGCGCCGCGGCTGGCACTCTCAACGCCGAGGGACCCCGACCCCGTGTACAGGTCAAGCACACGTGTGCCAGCAAGCATGTTCATGGATTCAAGCCGCGAAAAAAGTGCTTCCTTGACCCTGTCGGTGGTGGGCCGGGTGCCTTCCCCGGGAACCGAAACCAGAGGGCTGCCCCCGGCCACACCGGCAACAATCCGGCTCATGCGCGCACTCCAGCAACGGGCACCGCGGTGCAACTAGCCACGTTCAAGGAAGGCCTCATTCTTCTCTGTCAAATACATTTCAATTTCAAGCTTGAGCGCCGGATGGGCCACCAGTTCCGGATCGGAGGCAACAATGTCCGTGGCATCGGCGCGTGCCCGGCCAATCAGCTCTTCGTCGCGCAGCACACTGAGCATGCGCAAACCACTGCTGCCACCGGATTGCCGCGCACCCAAAATATCACCCTCACGGCGCATTTCAAGGTCGTTCTGCGCCAGCACAAATCCATCCAGCGTCGCGGCAACCGCCTCAAGCCGCTTCCGGCTGGGATGCCCGCGCTCCAGGTTCGTCACGAGCAGGCACGTCCCTTCGTGCCCGCCGCGCCCCACCCGCCCGCGCAGCTGGTGCAGTTGCGACATCCCAAACCTGTCCGCATCAAGAATCACCATCAGCGTGGCATTGTGCACATCCACCCCGACCTCGATCACGGTCGTGGAGACGAGCACGTCGATCTCCCCCGCCGCGAACGCCGCCATGGTGCCCTGCTTGTCCGTCGAATCCAGCCGTCCGTGCAGCGGCTCAATGCGGGTGCCGCGCAGGACCGCCATGTCCTGCAACGTATGTACGACGTCGAGCACCCCGGCCATGGTGCGCCCGTCACCGCCGCGGGTCGCGCCGGAATCGAACGGCGATCGGCCAGGCTCGAACAGCGCGTCCGTGTCCGTGCCACCCTGGTCTTTGTCACCGATCTTGGGGCACACCACATACACTTGGTGGCCCTTCTCAACTTCTTCGCGTGTGCGGGCCCAGACGCGGTTGAACCAGTCGGGGTGCTCGGACAGGGGAGCCACGTGGGTGAGGATGGGGGTGCGGCCTGCGGGAAGTTCGGTCAATTCCGAGACGTCAAGGTCGCCGAAAACCGTCATGGCCACGGTGCGGGGGATGGGGGTGGCCGTCATGACCAGCAGGTGCGGGGGCTTGACCGCCTTGGCGCGCAGGGCGTCGCGCTGCTCCACGCCAAAGCGGTGCTGTTCGTCCACAACAATGAGGCCCAGGTCGGCGAATTGGACGTTGTCGGACAACAGCGCATGTGTGCCAATAACAATCCCTGCCTCACCGGAGGCAGCGGCCAGCAGCGCCTTCTTCCGTGCGGCGGCGGGCATGGATCCGGTCAGCAGTGTCACCTGGGTGGCGTGCGGTCCCCCCAGCAGCGGGCCGGAACCCAGCGAACCCAACAGCGCCGAAATGGATTGCAGGTGCTGGGCGGCGAGCACCTCGGTGGGGGCCAGGAACGCGGCCTGCCCTCCGGCGTCGATCACCTGCAGCATGGCCCGCAGGGCGATCACGGTCTTGCCGGAGCCCACCTCACCCTGCAGCAGCCTGTGCATGGGGTGCCCGCCGCCGATTTCCGCGGCCAGCAGTTCCCCAATCCCGCGCTGCCCGGCCGTCAGGGCGTACGGCAGGCTCGCGTCGAACGTGTCCAGCAAACCGTCCCTGACCGGCGGCCAGCCTGTGGTGTCCTGGTGCATGGAATCAAAGCGGCGCTGGGCCAGCACGGTCTGCAGGGCCAGTGCCTCCTGGTAGCGGAAACGCTTGCGGGCCCGCGGCCAGGCGTCCATGGAGGTGGGCTGGTGGATTTCCCGGTAGGCTTCGGCCAGCGGCATGAGCCTCTCACGCCGGGCGATGGCGGCGGGAATGGGGTCCGGGATTTTCTCCAGGTCCAGGATGGGCAGCAGCGAATGGATGACGCTCTCCGTTTGCCAGCTGGGAAAATGCACCGTGGCAGGATAGACAGGGACGGGGCGCCCGGCCTGGATCTCCACTTCCAGTTCGGCAAACTCGTCGTCGGGCAGGAGCTTGTAGCCGGGATTGGTCAGGACCTTGTTGTCCTTGTACATGCCGACGGTGCCCGAGAACATGGCCAGGACGCCGGGC
>JBBSQT010000285.1:0-3340 GCA_038243775.1 Actinomycetales bacterium
CCCAGCCAACAATTTCTCCCTCTGCCGCGGCAACAACCCAGTGCCGCTGCGGATCCGCCAGCGACTCGGCCATGGCTCCCAGCGACGCTGAAGAACGCCCGCTTTCCTGGTTGATCGCAAGAACTGCTGGGAGATCATCTACAACGGTCTTCCGGATCTCAAACTCCGGGGCCTCAAGATGCAAGGATCTTCGTGCCTCCCGCCTGCTCACCATTCATTGCCTCCATGCTAAAGCGATCCGTGGTTCTCTAGACTGGCTGACGTGAACCAGACCCAAAACGTGCCCGCTGTTTCCTGCCACGGTAATCCCGGACGCAGCCCAGCCCTGCATGATGCGGTTCGGCCGATCTGGCCGGCAGACGTGCTGTCGTGGCTGTTGGGGACACCCGCGCCCGGCGATCAACTCGCAGTCGCGGATCAGCTGGCACCAAGCGAGCACCTCACCGTCGTGGATCTGGGCGCCGGCACAGGCCTGGGAACCCGGGCCATTGCAACGCTGGGTCATCACGTCACCGCGGTCGACACAGATCCGGACATGCTGGCCGCACTCGAAGCAGCCCGCACGGATCTCCCTCCCCAAATCGCCGGCCGTATCACCACGGCTGTCGGCTCCGCCGAGAACATCCCCCTGGCAGACAAGAGCGCGGACGCGATTGTTTGTCTTCAGGCCTGGCACTGGGTGGACCCTGAACCGGCCACGGCTGAATGTGACCGTGTGTTGAAACACGGCGGCATGACGGGAATGGCCTGGCACACGTGGGACCGCAGCAGCGCGTGGGTTCAGGCGCTGGCCGCAATTGTGGAACCGGACGGAGCGCCTGCGGATCAAACCCGCAGCATACCCACGGAGCTTGTTGGCCGGGGCGGTTTCGAACGCAGGGATTTCCCGTTCAGTTACGAGTTGACGGTGGAGAAGCTCGTGGACCTGGCCAGGTCATGGCAGTTCGTCATGCAGCGGCCAGACCACCAGGCCGTCCTGGCAGACATCCGCCGCCTGGCTGAACAAACAACGCCACCGGAGACCGGCTGCGTCAGCTTCCCACACATCACCGCGGCGTTTCGCCTGGACCGAATCCCCTGCACCGCAGCCTGGCGCTAGAATCACAAGGGTGAGCGACGCAAGCAATCTCCCAGAGCAGGTATCCGACATCTTCGACCCGACCCGCTGGCGCGTGGTTGAGGGCTTTGACTTCACCGACATGACGTACCACCGCCAGGTGGAGCGGGACTCGGCAGGGACAATCATCCGCGACCTCCCCACGGTCCGCATCGCCTTCAACCGGCCCGAGGTGCGCAATGCATTCCGTCCCGGCACGGTCGATGAGCTCTACCGCGCCATGGACCACGCCCGCATGACCCCCGATGTTGCCACGGTGCTGCTCACCGGCAACGGCCCCTCCCCCAAGGACGGCGGCCACTCCTTCTGCTCCGGCGGCGACCAGCGCATCCGCGGCCGCGACGGCTACAAATATGCAGAGGGCGAGACGAAGGAGACCATCGACCCCGCCCGCGCCGGACGCCTCCACATCCTGGAAGTGCAGCGGCTCATGCGCACCATGCCCAAGGTGGTCATCGCCGTCGTCAATGGCTGGGCTGCAGGTGGCGGGCACTCCCTCCACGTTGTCTCGGATTTGACCATCGCCTCCCGCGAACACGGCAAGTTCAAGCAGACCGACGCCACCGTGGGATCCTTCGACGCCGGCTACGGCTCGGCCCTGCTGGCCCGGCAGATCGGCCAAAAGAAGGCCCGGGAAATCTTCTTCCTGGCCCGCGAATACTCCGCCGAGGACATGGTCGCCATGGGCGCCGTGAACGAGGCCGTGGACCACAAGGACCTGGAAAAGGTGGCGCTGGAATACGCGGCCGACATTGCCCGCCAGTCCCCGCAGGCCATCCGGATGCTCAAGTTTGCGTTCAACATGGCCGACGACGGCTTGGCCGGCCAGCAGGTCTTCGCCGGCGAAGCGACCCGCCTGGCCTACATGACGGACGAGGCCGTGGAGGGCAAGGAAGCGTTCCTGGAAAAGCGCGAGCCCGACTGGTCATCCTTTCCGCACTACTTCTAACCACTTCCATATATAGGTGCACATGACCATCGAACCCCTGCTCAAGGCACTCTCCGAAGCACTCGCAGGCGTTGGGCCCGCCGTCCAGATCGCCCCCGACGGCAGCTTCGAGCTCATCGAACAAACCGAGCTGGGACGCCCGGCCGACAGCGAAACCGACATTGCCGCCGTCGTGCTCACCTCGGGGAGCACCGGCACCCCCAAACGCACCCTCCTCAGTGTGGATGCGCTGGCCGCGTCAAGCGTGGGCACTGCGCTGGCGCTGCAGGGCGAAGGCCAGTGGCTCCTCGCGCTGCCCATGAATTATGTGGCCGGGCTGCAGGTTTTGGTTCGCAGCCTGTTCGCCGGCACGCGCCCCTGGGCCATGGACCTCAGCGGCGGATTCACCCCGGAAGCGTTCACCGGGGCCGCGCTGGAGCTCACCGACAAGACGCGTTTCACCTCCCTGGTCCCCACGCAGCTCAACCGCCTGCTGACCAACCCAAGCGCCGAAACCCTGACGGTGCTGCGCCGCTTCAACGCGATCCTGCTCGGCGGCGGCCCCGTCAACCCGGTGCTGCTGGAGGCGGCGCGCGGTGCCGGGCTGAAGGTCGTCACCACGTACGGCATGAGTGAAACCTGCGGCGGCTGCGTGTACGACGGCGTCCCGCTCGACGGCGTGCAGCTCGCCATCCGCGACGGCCGGGTCCTGCTGGGCGGGCCAGTCGTGGCGTCCGGATACCTGGGCAATGCAGCACTGACCGAAGCCTCCTTCTTTGCGGAGGAGCACGACGGCGAACTGGTGCGCTGGTATGAAAGCGGCGACTTGGGCGAGCTGGACGGCGAGGGACGGCTGCGCGTGCTGGGCCGTGTTGACGATGTCATCATCACCGGCGGGTTGAAGGTTTCCGCCGCCGCCGTGGCTGAGGGACTGCACCGGGTGCAGGGCGTGCGCGAGGCGTTTGTGGTTCCCGTTGACTCTTCCGAGTGGGGCCAGCAGGTGGCGGCCATGGTGGTTGCTTCCTGTTCCGAGTCGGAGTTGCTGGCTGGCGCCTCTGCCGTCCTGGAGCCGCATTTGCTGCCCAAGACTGTGGTCTTCGTCTCCGAACTGCCGTTGCTGGCCACGGGAAAGCCCGACAGGACGGCAATTTTGTCGGCCCTGAGCACTGCCGCAAACAACGCGTAGCGCCGACAAGCGGCACAATTAAACCTGTGGGCCCGATGCCAGGGCCCGCATATTTTTATTTTGTTTTATGCAAGTCTGCATATCTCATTCAATTGCGCATAAGGAGTAA
>JBBSQT010000286.1:0-3337 GCA_038243775.1 Actinomycetales bacterium
CTGTGGCGGGGAACCTTTCACATTAACTTACCTTTCCACCTTGCGTTGGTCCTAGGCGACCGCGCTCGCCTGCGCCCTCATGCGCCACCGCCCGCCGGGCCGGTCCCGCTCCAGGTCCATCGTGACGAGCTCACTACGCTGATTGCGGCCCAGCCTTGCTTGGACGCGCCACACCTGCACATCCACGCGACCCTGCCCCTTGGGCATCCGCTGCACCTGGTTCCACCACGGGGTGCGCTCATACCAGCGCAGCGGCTCGGCGCCCACCGTCCATAGCCTGCCATTGCAGTGCACTGCCGTGGGAACACCCGCGGCCGTCGTCTGCACAAAAATTTCTTCTTCAAGTTCCCTCATGCCCAGTACGTTACGGGCAGGGTCTGACATTCTTGCGGCAGCTTGAAACTGCAGCTGATGCGGCGATTCCGGCGGCATCCACCGCATCAGCTGCGGATTAGAGCAGGCTGTGCGCCTCGGTGGACACGGCATTCCTTCTCCCCGCGTCCAGGCAGCAACCGCTGGGCGGCAATTACCGGGACACGGCATTATTCGGGATGAGTGCCCACCGCCTCGCAACTTAACGGCGGGAAACCAACGCCGGGAAACTCACCGCCAGCAATACCGAAAGGCTAGCCGTCCTCCCCGGGTGAAGTGCGAAAAAGCCAGGGAGATTCCAGGAAGGGTGGGCACTGACTCAGAACCCAAAAAAGGCGCTACAAGAGAGTGAAGCCGGGCCGAACGCCATATGTGCCGGATACGTAAAAATCCCCGCCTGTCCGGGCCGTCTGGCCGCGGATTGGCAGGGATTTCTTAGTGGGTCCTACCGGGATCGAACCGATGACATCCACGGTGTAAACGTGGCGCTCTACCAGCTGAGCTAAAGACCCATTCATTGTTTTGGCGTCCAAGCTGTGCGCTTGTTCGCCTGACCAACGAGAAACTACTGTACATGATGCTTTCCAGTTTTCGCTAATCGAGGCCCCAAGCCCCGGTCAGATACCCCAGGCTCTCCCCCACGCCGGCATCCAATTTCACGGTTGCCTGCGGATCTCCGCGGGTTTCACCCCTGTTAATGATGACCACCGGCTTGCCGTCCTTGGCGGCCTTCCTGACAAAACGCAGGCCGCTCATGACTGTCAGCGATGATCCGGTCACCAGCAAGGCGCCGGCAGAGTCGAGCATCTCAAAGGAGCGTTCAACCCTGTTCTTGGGCACGTTTTCGCCAAAGAACACAAAGTTCGGCTTCAACACTCCCCCGCACAGGGGACACTTGGCAATGTTGAATCCGGCGATGAGCATTTCACTGCGAAGGTCCGCATCGGCGTCAGGCGCAGCAGCGACATCCTCAACGGCGGCCACAGCCTCAAGAAATCCCGGGTTCAGCTCGTTTAGAATGATGGCAAGGAATGCCCGCGAATAAGTGTTGCCGCAGTCGGTGCAGATGATCTGGTCGAACCGTCCGTGCAGATCCACGACGTTTGAAGCCCCTGCCGCCTCGTGCAGGCGGTCAACATTTTGGGTGATGATGCCGGTCAGCACCCCGCCCCGCTCCAATGCTGCGGCAGCGTAGTGTCCGGCGTTCGGCTCTGCCCTGTGCATGTGGGCCCACCCCAAGTGGTTTCGGGCCCAATACCGTTGCCGCAGGGACGGATCGCCCATGAACTCTTGATAGGTCAGCGGTTTGCGGGGCACTGTGTTGGGACCGCGATAGTCGGGGATCCCCGAATCAGTGCTCAGCCCGGCCCCCGTGAGCAGTGCCACGGGCCCGCCGTGCAGCAGCTCGGCAATCCTGTCCAAGGCGGCAATGTCGCCCTGGGGCAGGGCATCTCCGGCACCAGCGGAAGCCGGGCCCGCGCCGCTGTCGGCGGAACCAGGGCCCGGGCTGCCCGGGTTGGCGGCAGTTTCCTGCACAAAACCTGTCTGGCCGATGCCCGGGCGCACACTGTCCATGGTCAGAGCCGTGCCACTGCCTGCCGGTACCGATCCAGCTCGCGGGCCTGCCCGGCGGGGGTACTGAAAATGTCGGCAATGCGTCCCTGGGCATCAATAAGGAAGGTGCTGCGTCCGGCCATGCCGCGGACCGGATCGAAAACGCCGTAAGCCTGTGCAACCCCGCCGTGCGGCCAAAAATCGGCCAGCAGGTCGAAGTCGTAACGTTCAGCTTGGGCGTAGGCGCGCAGCGTGTATTTGGTGTCCACGGAGATCGCCAGCAGCGTTACCCCGGCCGCCGCGAATTCGGCAATATTGTCGCGCAGCTCGCACAGTTCACCCGTGCAAATCCCGGAGAAGGCAAAGGGGTAAAACACGATTGCCACGGGTCCGCCGCGCAGTTCGGAGAGCGCAATTGGCTCCCCGAACTGGTTCGACAGCGAAAACTCAGGGGCAATGTCCCCAAGCACCAAGCCCTCGCGGGTGCCGCCGTCGGACATTATTGGCGCTTGCGCGGCACCAGGCGGGTTGCCGCCCAGTCGGTGGAGACGCCCGCAGTGGTTGTCACATGCAGGCCAGCCGTGGGAGCGGCCTCCTGGATGTCCGACGGCGGGACGTAGCCTGCGCGTCCCTGCTTGGGTGTGAACATCCACACCACACCGCCCTCGTCAAGGGCAGTCAGTGAATCCATCAACGAATCCACCAGGTCACCGTCGTCGCTGCGCCACCAGAAGATGACCGCGTCAACAACGTCATGATCATCCTCATCGAACATCTCAGAACCGGTGAGGTCCTCGATGCTGTCGCGCAGGTCATAATCAACGTCGTCGTCATATCCGAGTTCCTGAATGAGATCCCCATCCTTGAACCCTAAATTGCCTGCCACCTTGGCAACAGTGCCGGCGTCGGCCTCGCTCACGTTTTTCCTCCTGCGATCAACGCTTTCGCGCTGGTTTGTTGGTCAATGACCCCAGTCTAGGGGGTGAGGCGGCATTGCCTCTACTTATCAGCTATAAGCAACAATCATCCGGCAAGGACGACCGCCGTTCTGTGATTTAGCTTACCAAGCCCGCGTTGCTGCCCCATGTTCGAGCCTGCCGCAGGGCAGACCAGCGGCCACGAAGCGGGCAGAGCTACTCACAAGCGCGGACGTCGGTCTAGAGTGTCTATACGCCCAAGGCCACAGCTTTGGGCACCCCCACACTGCTTTTAAGAGAGGTTGGACGTGGCTGCCGGAGACCAGAACACCCATATCCTCAGCGGGTTGACTAACCAGCTGCCTGATCGTGATCCTGAAGAAACTGCCGAATGGCTTGAGTCTTTGGATTCGTTGATTCAGGATCGTGGCACCGAGCGTGCCCAGTACATTATGCGTAGCCTGCTGCAGCGGGCCGGTGCGCAGAGTGTTGGC
>JBBSQT010000287.1:0-3322 GCA_038243775.1 Actinomycetales bacterium
GGCGATGACGGCGGCAACAGTCTGCTTAAAGTCCAGGTCCGAGGAGTCCACGGTGTACACGCCGTCGGCGGCACGCTGAAAGTCAACAACCGTGGAGTCCTTGGCGTCCCGCGCGAGCACCTGTTGTGCCAGCTGCTCAGCGTTCTGGGTGCCTCCGAGCTGCATCCCGCGGCGGCGCAGGCGCGCCTGCTCGCTGGCGGTCAGGATCAGGCGGGCCTCGGCGTCGGGAGCCACCACGGTGGTGATGTCGCGGCCCTCCACCACGATGCGGCGGCCGTGCCCGGCAATGAGTTCGCGCTGGCGGCGCACCAGTTCGGCGCGGGCTCCCAGGTTCACGGCAACGGCGCTGACGGCCTCGGAGATCTTGGGTTCGCGGATGGCGTCGGTGACGTTGATGCCGTTGACCTTGAACACCTCGGTCTCCGGGGACATGCTTTGTTCCATCGTGATGGTGCGTGCGGCTGACTCGACGGCCTCGGCATTGCTCAAGCTGATGCGCCCGTTCAGGCAGTGCCAGGCGACGCTGCGGTACATGGCGCCGGTGTCCAGGAAAGCCAGGCCAAGGCGCCGTGCCACGGCCTTGGACACGCTGGATTTGCCGGAGCCGGACGGTCCGTCAATGGCAATGACCAGGGATTTGCCTTGGCGCAGTTGAAATTGCTCGGTCATTGGATTACCTTCCAGCCACGTTCCATCAAATCTTCCACCAGTGCCACACGCCTGGCCGGCAGCACGGAGAGTTCCACCATGCCCACCTGCAGCCCGGCCGAGTGGTCCAGGCGCAGGTCCTCGACGTTGACACCAATCTCACCAATCTCGGTGAGCAATTCCGCAATCTGTCCGGGTTTGTCATCCACCAGGACGGTCAGCCACGAATACTGCTGGGCGGGGCCGCCGTGCTTGCCGGGGATCCGGCTCTGCCCCTCGTTGCCCTCGGTCATCAGCTGGGCCAGGTCCAGCCGGGCACCGGGCGCCGTGGGGGCACTCAGCGTGTTGATGAGCCGGTCCAAGTCCGAGCGCACGCCGTGCATGATCTCCAGCAGCTTGGGCGCGTTGGCGCCCAGGATCTGCACCCACAGGGCGGGGTCGCTGGCGGCAATCCGGGTCACGTCGCGCAGGCCGTTGCCGGCCAGGGACAGTGAGGCGGACGGCGCTTCTGCCAGCCTGCTCGCCACCAGGGAGGACATGACCTGCGGCAGGTGCGAGACGAGGGCCACGGCGGCGTCGTGCTCATCCGGGGTGGAACGGAACACGACCGCGTCCAGGTCAATCGCCAGGGAATGGGCGGTCTTGATCGCGTGCGCAGTGCCGTCCTCCGACGGGCACAGCACCCACGGCATCGAGTTGAACAGCTCGCCGCGGGCGGCCACCGGGCCGGACCGCTCGCGCCCGGCCATGGGATGGGTGCCCACATAGCGGGCCAGCGATTCCGCCGGCAGATTCGGCGTCTGGCGCAGCTGTTCCAGGATGGCTCCCTTGACGCTGGCAATGTCAATCACGACGGCGGACCGGTACCTTGTGAGGGCTCCCGCCAGCACTTGTGCGGTGACGTCGGGCGGGGACGCCACAACCACCAGCTCGGGGTTGAGCTGTTCGGCCGGGTTGAAGGCGCGCCCGGCACCAATGTCCACGGCAACGGCCTCGGCCGAGGGTGAGGGGTCGCTCAGGACCACGTCAATGCCGCGGGCACGAAGCCCCAAACCAATGCTGGCCCCCAGCAGTCCACTGCCGAGAACCAGTACGGGTCCGCTCAGGTGCGAATGATTCATCCGTTGTTTACATTCCCACGTCGGCGAGCAGGTAGCCAACCTCGTGGCGGCCCAGCACCCGGACGCTGCCCTGGCGCTGGTCGCCGAGGGCGATCGGGCCGAACTTCACGCGGACCAGGCGTTCGACCGGGTAGCCCACGGCGTCGAACATGCGCCGGACGATGCGGTTCTTGCCGGAGTGCAAAACGACTTCGGCCAGCACGTGTCCGGGGGTGGAGTCGACGAGACGGAAGGAGTCAACCTTCTGCCAGCCGTCTTCGAGCTCCACGCCGTCCTTGAGCTGGGCGCCAACACCATGGGCCATCGGGCCGCGGACCTGCACCAGGTAGGTTTTGGGGATCCCGTATTTGGGGTGGCTCAAGCGGTTGGCGAGTTCGCCGTCGTTTGTCAGGATCAGCAGGCCCTCGGTGCTGGTGTCCAGGCGGCCCACGTGGAAGAGCCGCTCAGCGGTCTGGCGCTTCTTCAGGTAGTCGCTGATGCAGGGGCGGCCTTCCGGGTCGTCCATGGTGGAGACAACACCCTTGGGCTTGTTGAACACCATGTAGACCAGGGATTCGTTGGTCTGGATGGTCATGCCGTCGACGGCGATTTCCACGTTCTCAGGGTCAACGCGCAGGCCCAGCTGGGTGACTGTGATGCCGTCAACCTGGACGCGCCCTTCCAGGATCATGTCCTCGCACAGGCGGCGGGAGGCCACACCGGCCATGGCCATGACCTTTTGCAGGCGCACGCCCTCGGCATTGTGGATGTCAATGTCGTCCGTGGTGCGCTCGGGGCGGCGGTTCTGCTCGGTGGGGCGGTTCTTGCTGGAGCTGACGGTGCGGCCGTACTGCTCATTGTTGTACGGGCGGGCGCCGGTCTGGCTGGGCCTGCGCGCACCGGACTTGGGCGCACCGGACTTGGGCGCACCGGACTTGGGGGCGCCGGAGTTGAAGCCGCCGGACTTGGGGGCGCCGGAGTTGAAGCCGCCGGACTTGGGCGCACCGGACTTAAAGCCGCCAGACTTGGGCGCACCGGACTTAAAGCCGCCAGACTTGGGCGCACCGGAGCGGGGCTTTCCGCCACGGGGCTGGTTGTTGCCGGAAGAGCTTCCGGAGCGGGGCGACGGTGTCATTGAATAATCCTTAAAGTGCTATGTGTTGTGGTCATGCTAAAAGTGTGAATCGTCAAAATCTACGAGGTTTTCCAGCCCGGGCAGGTGCGGTGCGATTTGCGGCAGTTCATCCACGCTGCCCAACCCCAGCCGTTCCAGAAAGTACGCCGTGGTCCGGTACAGGAATGCCCCGGACACCGGATCGGTGCCCACTTCCTCAATCAGTCCGCGCTGCGCAAGCGTCCGCACCACCGAGTCCACGTTCACACCTCGAATGGCGGAAACGCGGGCCCGTGAGACCGGTTGGCGGTAGGCAATTACCGCCAAGGTTTCCAGGGCCGCCTGCGTAAGCCGGGCCGTCTGGCCGTCCACAACAAACTGTGACACGATCTCGGCGTAGGCGGCACGTGAGTAAACACGCCATCCTCCGGCCAGTTGCCGAAGTTCAAAGCCACGCACC
>JBBSQT010000288.1:0-3311 GCA_038243775.1 Actinomycetales bacterium
CCCTGACCTCCAGCACCCATTTTGTTTCCCCCATGGTCTACGGGCTGGTCCTGGCCGGAACACACTTCGACACTGAATTGGTGGCGGTCACGACCGCGTTTTTTCTCTGGGGCATGGCGTCGCACGCCTTCGGTGCGGTCCAGGATATTGTTCCCGACCGCGCAGCATCGCTGAGCTCCATCGGCACCGTGCTCGGTGCCCGCTGGACAGTGGGAATGGCCGGCGGCGCCTACACGGTGGCCGGCATTTTGCTGCTGTTCACTGATTGGCCGGGGCCGTTGGCAGCGGTGCTGGCGTTGCCCTACGTCCTGAATGTGCTGCCCTTTGCGTTCCTGCGTGACAAGGACTCCGGCCGGGCACACGCCGGCTGGGTGCGCTTCCTGTGGCTGAACTACGCCACCGGATTCTTCATCACCATGATTTTGATTTGGTACGCCTTCAAACGATGACACCCCCGCCCTCGACTGCCCAGAAATGCGTGCTGCCATGACAAAACCCACTGTGACCGCCATCAATGTTGTGTGGTTCCGTGATGACCTTCGCCTTGGCGACCACCCGGCACTGCTTGGCGCCATGGGCGATCCGGACCCGGCGGCACCCACCATCGCCGTGTATGTCCTTGATGAACGCTCAGACGGCATCCGGCCGCTGGGTGCTGCCGCAAAATGGTGGCTGCACCACGCGCTGGCGGACTTGTCCGGCGCCCTCGCCGAGCTGGGTGTTCCGCTGCTGCTGCGGCAAGGTCCGGCGGCACCCGTCGTTGAGGGGCTGGCTGGGGAACTGTGCGAGAACTTCAAGCTGCCGGCCGGCGGCCTGTCCCTGCATTGGAACCGCCGCTACGGCGGGGGTGAACGCAGCGTCGATGCGGGAATCAAGGAGGCCCTGCGGGAACGCGGCGCCGCCGTCACCAGCTATTGCGGCACGTTGCTGCAGGAACCATGGGTGGTGAAAACGAAGGACCAGCGCCCGTACAAGGTCTTTACCCCGTTCCACAACGCCTTGCAGGGCTTCCCGCTGCGCCCGGAACTGCCTGCGCCGTCGAAATCCCAGCAGGCACCGGACCTTGATGGGCTGGCTGCCGGCGATCTGGATGATTGGGGCCTGTTGCCCAGGAACCCGGATTGGTCGGCCGGGCTGGCCGCGGCCTGGACGCCCGGCGAGGCCGCGGCCCACGAGCGGCTCGAACTGGTGTTGGACGAGGTTGCCGGCGACTACCAGAGGGGAAGGGACCGGCCGGGTTCCGATGGCACGTCCCGCCTTTCGCCGGCGCTGCGCTGGGGGCATCTGAGCCCCGTCCAAGTGTGGGAGGCACTGAGCTCCTTGGCTGCACGGGACAGGGAAGCAGCCGACGGTGCCCGAGCCATCATGCGGCAATTGGCATGGCGGGACTTTTGCTGGAATCTGCTTTACCACCAGCCGGACCTGCACCGCCAGAATCTGCGCCCGGAATTCGATGAGTTTGACTGGGCATGGCCCACCGAGACGCTGCCGGCGCCCACCAGCGACCAGGCCGCATTGAAGCCCCGCCTCGGGGAAGCCGATCCGGTCCAATCCGGCATCGATGGACTGTACTTGGCATGGTGCCGAGGCGACACCGGATTCCCGCTGGTCGATGCCGGCATGAGGCAGCTGTGGGAGACGGGGTGGATGCACAACCGGGTACGCATGGTCACCGCCAGCCTGCTGGTCAAGAACCTGGGCATTCACTGGAGAGCGGGCGAAGAGTGGTTCTGGGACACCCTGGTGGATGCGGATGCGGCATCAAACCCGGCCAATTGGCAGTGGGTGGCCGGGTGCGGCGCCGACGCGGCACCTTACTTCCGTGTGTTCAACCCGGTTGTGCAGGCGAAGAAATTTGATGCGCATGGCAGGTACCAGGCACGGTTTGCACCTGTCCCGGGCCATGAGCCGCTGGTGGACCTGAAGGAATCGCGCACTGCCGCACTGGCCGCCTACGACCACATGAGGCAGGCCGCCCGAAGCGGTGAGGCGCAGCCTTGACGCGCCTCACCGCTGCCATGACGGCATCAGGCGCGGTGCCTGGCAGGGGTGTCCACGGCGGAGGCGCCGCGGTCTGAGCCGGCGACGTCACGGTCCGCGTCTGAAGCCGCGCGGTGCGCCCCGGAGGCATTGCGGTCCGATGCCCGGGACAGCTTCGACGGCCACCAGATGGCCTTGCCGATGTCGTAGGTCAGTGCCGGGACCAGCAGCGACCGCACCACAAAGGTATCCAGCAGCACCCCGAACGCCACGATGAAGGCGATCTGGACCAGGAACAGGATGGGAATCACCGACAGGGCCGAGAAGGTGGCGGCAAGAACCAGCCCGGCCGAGGTGATGACACCGCCAGTGATCACCAGTCCGCGGATGATCCCGTCCCGGGTGCCGTGCTTGACCGATTCTTCCCGCACCCGGGTCATGAGGAAAATGTTGTAGTCGATGCCCAGGGCCACCAGGAAGATGAAGCCGAAGAGCGGGACCGCTGGATCGGCGCCGGGGAACTTGAACACGTGGTTGAAGAAGAAGGCGGCGACTCCCAGTGCCGTGCCAAAGGAAAGCACGGTGGTGAGCACCAGCAGCACCGGTGCCAGGACTGAGCGCAGCAGCATCATGAGAATCAACAGAATGACTGCCAAAACCACCGGGATGATGAGGTTGCGGTCGTGGATAGAGGCGTCGTTGGTGTCGATGGCGGTGGCCGTGACCCCTCCGACCAGGGCCTGGGGCACATCAGTGGACAGGATTGCCCGCACATCGCGCACGACGGCGGCCGCGGCATCTGAGTCGGCCGCTGCCGTCAGCGTGCCCTGCAGCAAGATATCCCCCTGCGCCACTGTGGGCTGGGGAATAGCCGCGCCTGGCGCTCCCATGGCTTGAATGCCCCGGGCCGTGACGGAGGCTGCGCCGCTGGGGGAGTTGGCCGAAACCACCGACACTGAATCAATGCCCTTCTGCGCCAACAGCACGTTCGCTGTGTCCTGCAGCTGGGCCTCTGGTGCAATGACGAGCACGGGGCTGCCGGTGCCGCCTGGGAAATGCTCGCCCAAAATGGCCTGGCCGTCACGGGCCTCCGAGCTGCCGAGCACCAGGTCCGATTGTGGTATGCCGGTGGCATTGAGCGAGGCGGCACCAAAGACGTCCACCAGCAAAACGGCGGTGGTCACCATCCAAATCAGGCGTGGCCGGCGTTTGATGATGCGGGACAGACGTGCCCAGACTCCTGTGGCGTGGACACCGTGCTCGGCGGCCACGAGCTCCGGCTCATACTTGGGCCGGCGCGGCCAGAACGCGTTGCGGCCGAACGCGAACAG
>JBBSQT010000289.1:0-3290 GCA_038243775.1 Actinomycetales bacterium
AAATCCACAACGGTGCCGCGCTGCTGGTTCCGGCACTGATGATGGCACCAACGCCCAGCAGCACCACCCACAGCACACCAAAGAGGGCAACTGTTTTCACCCCATTGAAATGGCTGCGCACCGAAGTCTCCTTAATCTTTTGATCCACTTTTCCTGCAATCCACGTACAAGCTAGAACGCACCGGCGCACGTGCTTGTTCCCTGCCGGCCGCTCTCAGGGCACCGGGTTCCGGGCGTCGTAGCGAATGAAACCGGATTGCCACAAGGCCAGCGACCACACGGCCGCGATGCACAGCAGCCCGCCCGTGACGGCCGCCCAGCCCTCGCCCAGCCAGGAGCCCGTGGCACCGGAGAAGACGTCGCCCATGCGCGGGCCGCCGGTCACCACCACCACGAAGATGCCCTGCAACCGGCCGCGCAGGTGGTCCGGGGTGGCGGCCTGCAGGATCGTGGAACGGAACACGGAGCTGACGGAGTCCGCCACACCGGCGACCACCAGCGCCGCCACGGCCGCAACAAGCCAAGGCGAGACGGCGCCGTCGGGCGTGCGGCCACCTGCCAGAACGGCACCGCCCAGTGCCGCCACGGCCCCGCCCCAAATGGTGATGGACCAGACCACGGCCAGGCCCTGGCGCCGCACGTGGCCGAGGGGTCCGGAGAACAGCGCAGCCAGGAAGGACCCCGCCGCGATGGCCGCCAGCAGCAGCCCTGCCGTCTGGTCGCCGCCGCCGAGCCAGACGGCACCAATGGCCGGCAGCAGCGCGCGCGGCAGTGCGAAGACCATGGCGCACATGTCCACGAGGAAGGTCATGCGGACGTTCTTTCGGCTGCCCAGGAAGGCAAAGCCCTCGAGCACGGATTTCAGGCCGGCCCGCTGCACGGGGGCGCCGCCGGCAACGGGCAGGGGTGGCAGCGGAGGGAGCCGGAACAAGGCCCAGAGCGACGCCGTGAAGGTCAGGACGTCCACCGAGTAGGTCCAGGCGTAACCGACGTTGGCCACGAGGACCCCGGCCAGCAGCGGTCCCACCGTGGTGCCCAGGCCCATGACGATCATGCTCAGCGCGTTGGCCGCCGGCAGCAGTTCCAGCCGGACCAGGCGCGGGACTATGGCGCTGCGGGCGGAACCATTGACACCTGCTGCTGCTGATTGGACGGCGATGAGCCCATATAGCAGCCCCACATTGCCCAGACCCAGCCAGGCCTGGCCGGCGATGCAGATCGTCACGAGCCAGAGCACTGTGGAGGACCAGAGCGCCACGGTTCGGCGGTCGTGCGCATCGGCCACGGCGCCGCCGTAGAGGCCGGCGAACACGAGCGGGACCAGTGCCACCAGTCCCAGCATGCCCACGGCCAGGGTGGAGCCGGTGAGGTAATAGATCTCGAGGCTGACCGCGACTACCGTCAGCTGGGTGCCGATCGAGGACAGCCCATTGCCGATCCACAGCCTGCGGAACGGCAGGCTTTCGCGCAGCGGCGTGATGTCGGCAAGAAATTTAGGCACGGATTCAGACTAGTGCCGCTACAGGAAACTTCCGCACCGGACTTCCGCTGGTCTAGGCTGGCCGTGAACAACACATCACAGGGGAATCGCATGCCGGAAACACTGGAACCACTGCTTGCTTCAACGTTTTGGAGCATCCGCCGGCCAAAGTTTCCCCTGACACCGGGGCACTTCCTCATCTGGCTCAACGACCCGGCCGCTGTCTTTGGGATTGGGGCCGCCGCCGACCTGTTGCGCTGCTACGGGCACCTGCGCCAGGCCCTGGATGAGCTTGCCGGTGCCGTATCCGCACAGCTGTACACGGCCTTGAAGTGGGAGCCCACGGGTGACGCCGTCGGGGAACCGCTCCCGGAAACCTCCTCCCCCACCGTCCACGCATTCTTCACCTGGCCGGACGGTGCGCCGGGAAGCGGCGGGCCGGACGGTGCGCCGGGAAGCGGCGGACAGCGAAAGCCAATGCTGGCCGCCGCCCTGCACCTGCCCGCCCACCAACGCGTGCCAGCCCGGCGCACCGGGGCCCTGGACGAACAGTTGCGGAAGTGGAACGGTGGCAGGCTCTCTGCCTCCCTGCAGAGGGACAGTGTGCCGGAGAGCGGCCACCCCCATCCGGGCGACCCTGCCCCCGGCGCCGACAGGACGTGGGAACCGGAAGGCTGGGCCAACCGGCCCTTCCACATCGAACCGGTCCACCCCGGTCCCGGCCTGCCCTTTCGGGGCGGGCATTGGACCGCGCTGCCGCGTTTCGGCACGGCCCCGCTGGACACCATCGACCCCTCGGCATTGGTGGGGTTGGCCACAACCATAAAAGGCCTGGCCACCCACTCCCTTCCGCCCTTTAGCGGCCTCTCCGTGTGGGCCCTGGACAGCCCGGCGTCCCCCGAACCGGTCACAATACACATCTTTGCCAGGCGGCACGGGGAGAAAAACCCTCTCCTGGCCGCTTTTGTGGCCGGCGGCACCCTGGACCCGGTTCAGGCACCGGAGCCGCAGGGACAAAGCGGCTCTCCATCGCATAATCTAATGAGATGACGAACAACGCCCCACTCAATGAAGAGCAAACCACCCAGGTCATCGCCCTTGCCATGGATCTGGCCCGCGAGGGCAAAAGTACGGAACTGGCAGAGTTCCTTGATCACGGACTGGACATTGACGTCCAGGACACGGACGGCAACACGCTGCTGATGCTCGCGGCGTACAAAGGCGAAGTCGACACCGTCTCCCTGCTGATCGGCCGCGGTGCCAACGTCGACATCCGCAACAACCGCGACCAGTCGCCCCTGGCCGGCGCCCTGTTCAAGGGCGAGGACACCGTGTGCGCGCAGCTCGTGGCTGCGGGGGCAGACCTTGACGCCGGCACCCCGTCCGCACGCGCCACAGCCGCCATGTTCGGCCGCGAGCTCCTGCTCGGCTGACCCGCCGCGCCCGTCCCCCATATCCGCGCCCGTCCCCGCCACCACGCACCAACCGCCGCGCCCGCCCCCCACTGTCGCGCCCGCCCCCCATATCCGCGCCCGTCCCCGCCACCACGCACCAAGCGCCGCGCCCGCCCCCCATATCCGCGCCCGTCCCCGCCACCACGCACCAAGCGCCGCGCCCGCCCCCCACTTTCGCGCCCGTCCGTCGGTATTTGTCAACCTGTTTGGGAGAGGTTGGTGTGTTGTGAGGTTCTTTGTTGGGGGTCGTTGATGGCGACGTAGTCATCGAGTTGGGGTGTGAGTGGTCGTTGGGGGAATCGTTGGGGGTGGGCGGCATAGCTGGCGTCTAGAGCGGCTTGTCGGATGACGTTGAT
>JBBSQT010000290.1:0-3287 GCA_038243775.1 Actinomycetales bacterium
GATGAAGCCGGCGACGTTTACGCCTTGGCCGCTGTTGGCTGGTTTGCGCTGACAGGCAGAATTGCCCCGCCGACCCGGGACCGGCCGCCCCTGGGAGCCCTTGTGGGAGCCGTCCCTTCCGAGCTGGTAGCGGCGTTGGAAGCCGGGTTGGCTGAAGATCCCGCGCAACGGCCAACCGCAGCAGCCTTTGCGCAGGCAATCTTTCGCAGCGCCCGCGCAGAGGCTGTCGCACTGGGGAACGCCGTCCATCCAAGCGTCCTGCCGCTGTTGCCGACATATCATGAGCAGGCTGCACGCGGGCGGCGCAGGGCGCGCCCGGCCCTGATGGCCGGGCGCCTTCGAGAAAGGCAGGGTCGACGGCGGTCGGCGCCTGGCGTGGGTGGGTGGCACCGCTTCCTCGGGGTCTTTGCAAGGACTGGTCCGGCCCGGTTGGACTCGCTCTGGGACGGTGGGCGGACGGTGCAGGGCCCCGCTCGACGCAGGGGTGTGGCGCTGATCCTGGCGGGTGCGGGGTTCGTTGCCGCACTCTTCGTCCTTGGGCTCATGGTTCTTGGCGGGGGTTGGGGCGGTTTCAGTGGCCCGGGCGGCGGGCCGGAACCGTGCGGCCTGGCGGCGCGCCTTGATCCGGCGGCGGACATGACCTGGGCCGCCGCGTTGCCGCCAGAGATTCAATCAGGGGTGGCGGCCACGGAGCCGGTGACCGCCCTGCACGCCCTTGCCTGGCTGCGTTCCTTTGCGTTGGCCAACGCGGACCAGGGGTTCCTTGAACACATCAACGTGGCAGGGTCGCCGGCACTGGCCGCCGATGTGGCCGTAGCGCACGAGCTGGTGGAGCGTGGCCATACACTGACCGGATTCAGCACCAGCATTGTCAAGGCCCGAACCGTCTCCAGCCGCGCTGCCCCGGGAGCCGCGGGCGGGACCGCGGGTGTGGGGGGCAGGGCGAATCCTGCAGCCGGTGGCACCGCCGTTGTGCGTGCCACCGTGCTCACTGGGAGCTTTGCTGAGCAGGACGGTGCCGGTGCCTTGGTTCATCGCCAGATTGCGGAGCAGAGCCAGGACTTGGATTTTGTCATGGTCCAGGTGGGGGAGAGGTGGCGGATTCAGCAAATATTGGCAGTGGAAAACAAATGATGGTGGCAACTGCATGGGCAGCTGCCACCATCATGGGCGAAACGGGAGGGTTGCTTATGCCTCCAGCGTTGCCTCAAGGGTGATGTCAACACCGGCAAGTGCGGCGGAAACAGGGCAGCCGGTCTTTGCTCCGTTGGCGATCGAGTCGAAGTCTTCCTGGCTGATGCCCGGGATCTTCGCCGCGAGTGTCAGGTGGCTGCCGGTGATGCCTGTGCCGGGCACAAAAGTGACTGCAGCGCTGGTGTTGACGTAGTCGGCTGCGTGGCCTGCGGTGCTGAGCTCATTGGAGAAAGCCATGGCGAAGCAGGATGCATGCGCTGCGGCGATGAGCTCCTCAGGGCTGGTCTTGCCTTCGGAAACCTCGGCGCGGGCCTTCCAGGTGATGTCAAAGGTACCCAGTTCAGAACTGTCCAAGGTGACCTGGCCTGCGCCTGTGGGAAGGTCGCCGACCCAGCCTGCGTGGGCATTACGAGTTGTTGCCATGTTCACTCCTCAAGAAGAATATACAAAATCCTGACCGCGGCCAGCTTCACCGGGCAGGTGTCTCCAGCCTATGCCCTAGCTCAGTGAAACACCCATCCAAGACGTCGGGACCGTGCTTGATGTCGCAACAATGGTCATTGTTGAGGACGTCGCAATCCATGCGGCAGGGACGCCTTTGCCGATTAACGCAAAAAGCATGTCTCCCCTGGCCGGGGTGTGCACCCCTGCGGGTGGGAAACATGCTTTTTGCGCTGACCGCATCCTCATGCGCGGTGACTGCCGGGTGGTTAAACCCAGAAAACGGCCACGGCGATATTGATGAGGGCCATGCCGCCAACAGCGTGGGCCAAGCCCTTGGAAACTCTCTGGTTGTTCTTGACCTTGCGGCGTCCCATGAACGCTGCCACGGCAACAACAAGGGCGATCAGCAGCTTGACGCCGATCTTGAAGTTGTTCAGGCCGCCACCATCCATTTCAATGAGGCCAACCAGCAGCAAACCGGTGATCAGCTGAACCAGTGCACCGATCCACTGCCACTGGGTGACGGTGGGCGCCTTGAACGCGGCAAGCCAACCGCCCACAATCGCAGCGGCACCAAGAATATGCAAAAACACGAGCACTAAGCGTAAAAAGTCCATGCTGACAGCCTATCCAACTTGGTGACACAGTGTCTAAAGAGGGCCGCCTTATCCCGCCGGTTCCGCTCGGGGAAGTTCAGGGCCCTTGTCGAAGAGCCGCAGGGTATCAACGCTGTCGGCCTCGTCCTGCAGCCGCTCGCCAGTCTTGCCAGGCCGAGCAGGTGCGACGGCACCGGCCCGGGTGTAGGAGGACTACGCGCCGCAGCTGCCCGTGCCGAGCTGTCGAGGCGGAGCTGCGGACTCGTCCATGCTGTGCGGCTTGGCCGGCTGGGTCAATGCCGCCGCCAGAACCTCCTGGTGGCGTCCGGCCCACGCCGTCGCTTCTGCAGGGACGTCGGCAACAGCCCCGCAGGGCGCCCAGTTCGCCCAGCAGAATTGTCCCGCGGTTCTGGAACTCGGCCCGGGCGGTGCCGGGCTCGGCCTTGACAGCGCTCCATCATGGGCCGCCTGACCAGCGTGCTGAAGGAAGACGTCAGCCTGACGGTGCCGCACTTGGAAGCGCTGTCGGCGTTGCGGGACACACCCGAGCATGAACCGCCGGTATCCGCATCGGCGGAGAGCCTGCTCTACAGCTCCGGCTCCCCCTCCAACCTCATCGTCCCCTTGACAGTCCGGGGCACGTGCGCCTCAGCGCGAACCCCGTGACCGCGCGGCAATCACTGTGGGCTTGACGTCCGAAGGCCCGGAGCTGATGGCCTGCGCCACCGCTGTTGATTCAGCGACCCTTCAGCCTCTGATTCAGCGACCCTGCAGCGACCCTTCAGCTGGAAGTAAATCCGCTCGTCGAGGACGCCGAGGTTGAGGTCCCGCTTCGCTTCGTGCGCTGCAGCGTCGGCCGGGAAAGGCTGCCCGGGGCCGGCCGTGGTGCCAGTGCCGGGCCAATGCGTGGCGCGCTGACCCCAACCAGCCCTCACGCAAACCTCGCCCAAACACAACGACGGCGGTGCGGTGACATGGAATCCCACGTCACGGCACCGCCGTCGTGCGTCAGTGCAAAAGAACCTTACAGGCCGAGGTCAGCCTCGAATGCGC
>JBBSQT010000291.1:0-3264 GCA_038243775.1 Actinomycetales bacterium
ACGATACGCCAGGTGCGTTGCCGAGGGCGCCTTCAGCATGTGCAGATCCGCCCGATGCCCCACGGCGATGGTGCCCACGGCCCGTTCGCCGTCCTGGTCGCGGCCGGTCTCCCGGCCCAGGGCCAGCGCCCCGCCGTACGTGGCGGCACGCACGGCTTCATGGACGCTGAGGCCCATCTGCAGCACGGCTGTCGTCACACAAAACGCCATGGACGAAGTGTAGGAAGTGCCCGGGTTTGCATTCGAGGCAATGGCCACGGGCACGCCGGCATCCAGGAGCTGGCGGGCCGGGGCCAGCGGCGCCCGCGTGGAAAGGTCGCAGGCCGGCAGGACCGTGGCGACCGTTCCGCGCACACCCGCGCCGCGCCCGGCCTCAGCAGCCCGGTCCCAACCGGACCAGGAGGCGGCAAGGCGGGACACGTCGTCGTCCGTCAGGAAATTCACGTGGTCCACGCTGGCCGCGCCGAACTCCACGGCGAGTCCCACCCCGGCCCCGGGCCCCAGCTGGTTGCCGTGGACGCGCAGGCCCAGCCCGGCGTCGCGGCAGGCCGCCAGCACGCGGCGGGACTGCTCCTCGGTGAAGGCGCCCCGTTCACAGAACACGTCCGCCCACTGCACGTAGGGGCGCACGGCGTCGAGCATGCCGGTGCAGACCAGCTCGGTGTAGGCGTCGGCGTCCATGCCGGCCGGGACCAGGTGCGCGCCGAGGTAGGTGACCTCGTCGGCCACGGTCGAGGCGATCCGGGCACTGCGCGCCTCTTCGTCCACGTCCAGCCCGTAGCCGGTTTTCGTCTCCAGGTAGGTGGTGCCCTGCGAAACGGCCTCGGCGACCCTGCCCATGCCCATGCGGGTGAGGTCAAAATCGCTTGCTGCGCGGGTGGCGTCGACAGTGACCGCGATGCCTCCGGCGCTGTAGCTTTCACCGGCCATGCGTGCCTCGAATTCGGCGGTCCGGTCCCCCGCAAAAATCAGGTGCGTGTGCGAGTCAACCCAGCCGGGCAGCACGGCACGGCCCTGTGCATCGGTGTGGGTATCGGCGGCCGGCGCCTGGGACGTGGGGCCGATCCACGCGATCCGCTCGCCCTCCACCACCACGGCCGCGTCCCGGAGGGTGCCCATCCCGCCGTCCTGGGTCATCAATTCGCCGATGTTGCTAATCAGTTCGCTCATGCCCTTAGCGTACGACGGCGCCGGGCGGCCCGGGTGCCCGGCGCCGGAACCGCGTCTGGCATGACAGACACCAAGCGGGCAGTGCGCGGGCCCTTCAGTTGCCTGCACCGGCCGGCGCCCGCGACAATGGATTCATGACTTTTGTTTCCCTCCTGGGCTTTGCCGGCCTGTGCCTCATGCTGGCGTTGATTCCCGGCCCCGACACATTCATGGTGCTGCGCATTTCGCTCAATCGGGTGGGCGCCGGCATTTCCGCCGCCGCCGGTTCCGGGGTGGGAGCCCTGGTATGGGCGGCCCTTGTGGGCTTTGGCCTGGCGGCGGTCCTGGAGCAGTCGGCCGAGGTGTTCCGCTGGATCAAGGTTGCCGGCGGCCTGTACCTGCTGTACCTGGGCATTTCCTCCTTCCTGAAGGCACGCAAGGCCGCCAAGGCCGGAATTGCTGCCGGAGGCGACACCCACGAACCGCTGGTCTACAGCAAGCGTGCCGGGTTCGGCGCGGGTGTGGTCTCGACCCTGCTCAATCCCAAAGTTGGGCTGTTCTACCTCGCCGTGGTGCCCCAGTTCATCCCGCACGGAGTCAACACCTTGGCCATGGCGATGGTTCTGGGCCTGACGCTGGCCGTGATCGGCTTCCTCTACCTGACCACGATCGCGATCGTGTCATACCGGGCCATGAAGTGGCTTCGCAGGCCCAAGGTCAACACCCTCATTGAACGCATCAGCAGCGGCATCCTTGCCCTGCTGGGCGCCGGCGTCGTCGCCTCCGGCGCCACAAGCTGAATCACGGCCTGCCAGCCTGCCAACCAACCTGCCAACCTGTCAGCCACAAGGTTTCCGGCCCGTCCGCATCAAAACCCGCCACGGGAATCCCGCCCGTCGCTTCCGTGCGCAGTCCACCGCCAACGCAGCCTCGGCTCCTTGCGTGCCGGGAACCACGGGTGGGCCATTGCATATGATGGTGGCAGTATCCGGATCCACCCCGTGAAGAGAGCCCATGTCCAGTTGTTGCAGTCCTGAAGGCCGCACCGGTGAGAACGGCGAGAACGTCGAGCACGGTGAGCACGCAGGGCACGCCTCCCCGGCCCAGGTGTTCTCACCCAGCGTCCCGACCGCCAAGGCTGACTCGCCGTTCCCTGCGGACCAGGCGCTGATTCCCGGCGGCACCTTCGCCATGGGCGACCCCTTCGACGAGGGCTACCCGTCCGACGGCGAAACACCCGTCCACCAGGTCACAGTTTCCCCGTTCAGCATGGACACCACCGCCGTGAACAATGCCGCATTTGCCGCGTTCATCGAAGCCACCGGCCACCGGACTGAATCCGAGCTGCATGGCACCTCGGCCGTGTTCCACCTTGCCGTCAAGGCCGAGCCGCAGGACGTTCTTGGCACGGCGTCCGGCACCCCGTGGTGGTTCAATGTCCGGGGCGCGGATTGGGCGCACCCCGCCGGTCCGCTCTCCCGCTGGGAGGACATCCCCGACCATCCCGTCGTGCAGATTTCACACGGCGACGCGGTGGCGTATTGTGCATGGGCCGGCCGGACCCTGCCCACCGAGGCGCAATGGGAGTTCGCGGCCCGCGGCGGCTTGGCGCAGTCCCGCTACCCGTGGGGCGATGAGCTGCACGGCACTGCCGCGGACGGGACCACCGTGCACCACTGCAACATTTGGCAGGGCGCCTTTCCCACCGAGAACACGTGCGACGACGGATACCTCACCACCGCGCCGGTCGCCAGTTTCGGACCCAATGGTTACGGCCTGTATCAAACCAGCGGCAACGTGTGGGAGTGGTGTGCCGACTGGTTCCTGCCCAAGTATTACAAGAGCTGCGTGGCCAAGGGCACGGTGGAGGACCCGCCCGGGCCCACGATTGGCCGCGGCCGGGTGATGCGGGGAGGTTCGTACCTGTGCCATGACTCCTACTGCAACCGGTACCGGCTCGCAGCCCGCAGTTCCAACACCCCGGATTCGGCCAGCGGAAACCTTGGCTTCAGGACCGTCGGTCTGCCGTCGAGAGGGGATCCACCCCAAGCCGTCCCTTCAGCCAGCTGAGCACCGCGTCCCCCTGCCGCCGTTGGAAGGCGCGCAGCGTGGGGA
>JBBSQT010000292.1:0-3264 GCA_038243775.1 Actinomycetales bacterium
GGGGTCCGGGAATCGCGGCCCGCGCAGCAGCGACAGGCGGACCGTGGTGAAGCTGGCCCCATTAGTGCCTGGATGGCGGGAAACGTCGTGGCCGTACGTGGAATCGTTGATGACTGCCGCGCCGAAACCGGGCTCGCCCACCTGCACCCAGCGGTGGGCGCACACCTCAAAGCGGGCGTTGTCCCAGGACGTGTTCTCATGCGTGGCGCGCTGAATGTGCCCGTACTGTGTCTCGAAGCGGGCGTGGTCGGCGTGGACATCGAGCGGGAACGCGGCCTTGAGCAACGTTTCCTGCTCGTGCCAGTCAACCTCGTTGAACACGGTGATGACCTTCGAGTTCGGGGAAATCCGCACACGCTGGCTGATGTGCGAGGACCGGAAGCTGCGCTTGATGGTGATCTCCGGCTGACTGCCCAGCATGGTGATCTCCATCGACTCGAGCTCGCGGATGTCCGTCACGGTGTTCTTGTAGAACTCGTCAATGTCCCAGGCGTCCCACATGTTGGGGAAGTCGGTGTGCAGCTGGAGCAGGTTGGCGCCCTGCCCGGCCGGCACCAGCTCGCGGTCCGCCGCCTCATCCACAATGGAATTAATGACACCGTCCGCGCCGAAGCGGACAGTGATCAGCCCGTTGCGCACGACGACGTCCGTCCCGTCCCGCTCCGCCGTCACCGCCGCCGTGGCCGGCTCCGGGACGCCCGCGCTGAGCGGGGCGATGCCCCGGCGCGGGTAGGGGGAGGAGTTGAAGTGGAGCCCGGTGGCCATGTTCGCCTCCGTTGCCGGCTCCGAGAGGGCCTGGGGGTCCAGGGGCGCCAGGGCGTCAACTGCCGCAAAGATGATCTTGTTCAGGTCCTCGGCGATCCGGGCGTATTGTTCCGCTGCCTCGCGGTGCACCCACGCGATGGCGGTGCCGGGCAGGATGTCGTGGAACTGGTTGAGCAGCACCAGCTTCCAGATCTTATCGAGCATGTCGTAGGGGTAGTCGATGAGTCCGCGGGCGGCGGCAGTTGCGCTCCACAGCTCGGCCTCGCGCAGCAGGTGTTCGCTGCGCCGGTTGCCCTGCTTGGTCAGCGCCTGCGAGGTATAGGTGCCGCGGTGCAGTTCAAGGTACAGCTCGCCCTTCCACACGGGGGCGTTGGGGTACTCGGCCTCGGCTGCCGTGAAGAACTCGGCAGGGCTGCGGATCTCAACCTGCGGGGAGCCCTCCAGGTTCCTGGTGCGCGTCGCCCGTGCGAGCATTTCGCGCGTGGGTCCGCCCCCGCCGTCCCCCCAGCCAAACGGGATGAGGGAGTTCTTGGCGGCGCCCTTGTCACGAAAGTTGCGCACGGCGTGCGCCAGTTCGGCGCCGGAAAGTTGGGAGCTGTAGGTGTCGACCGGCGGGAAATGCGTGAACACGCGGGTGCCGTCGATCCCCTCCCAGTTGAAGGTGTGGTGCGGGAACTTGTTGACCGTGTTCCAGGAGATTTTTTGCGTCAGGAACCATTTCGCGCCGGCCTGCTTCACGATCTGCGGCAGTGCTGCCGAGTAGCCGAAGGAGTCCGGCAGCCACACCTCCTGGCACTGCATCCCGAAGTTTTCGCGGAAGAAGCGCTGGCCGTACGTGAACTGGCGGGCCATGGCCTCGGAGCCCACCATGTTGGTGTCGGATTCAACCCACATGCCGCCCACCGGGATGAAACGGCCCTCCGCCACTGCCGCCCTCACGCGAGCGAACACCTCCGGGCGCTGCTCCCTCAGCCACTCGTATTGCTGGGCGGAGGACATGGCGAACTTGAACTCCGGGTTGTCCTCCAGCAGGTTGACCACGCTCGACGCCGTCCGGGCCACCTTGCGCACCGTCTCGCGCACGGGCCACAGCCACGCCGAGTCAATGTGGGCGTGCCCAATCGCCGCAATCTGGTGTGCGCTCGCGTTCGCCGGCTGGGCCAGCACCCCGGCCAGCTGCGCCCGTGCAGCGGCGGCCGTGCCGGGGATGTCGGTGAGGGACACGGCGTCGAGCGCGCGTTCCAGGGCGTAAAGGATGTCCCAGCGGCGGTGATTGCCCAGGTCCAGCTCGCTTTGCAGCTGGTCCAGGACCTCGAGGTCTTGGACGAGTTCCCACACTTCGGTGTTGAAAATGTTGATGTCGGCGCGGGCCATGGTGTAGCGGGGGGTGTCACCGGCCGTGGATTTGTCGCCCAGTTGCGTGGGAACGAACGGGTT
Organism: Actinomycetales bacterium; assembly: GCA_038243775.1. Classification (GTDB taxonomy): domain Bacteria; phylum Actinomycetota; class Actinomycetes; order Actinomycetales; family Micrococcaceae; genus Specibacter. The sequence goes on from JBBSQT010000292.1 coordinate 2,203, forward strand.
GTTTGTGAACACGAAGGGGTTGGCGGCGGCCTCAACGTAGAGGTCAATGGTTTCCCCGCCCTGCGCATCGGGGGAAACGGGAACCCAGGTGTTGAGCGGGTTCAGGGCTTTGACGGTCTTGCCGTCGGGGCGGTACACCAGGCCCTCGGCCTGGAACCCCGGCCACGACTGGCTGAAGCCCAAGTCCAGCACGAGTTCCACGGTCTTGCCCGCAGCCTCGGGTGGAACGGTGCCGCGCACGTGGATCCAGCTGGTTCCCCACGGCGGACCCCATGCCTGGCCCACGGCGAACGGCTCGTAGGAAGGCTCGGGGGAGGGGACGGCGTCGTCGGCCAAACCTTCGTCCCCCAGACCAAGTGCGACGGCGGGCGCCACGGGTTCGCCCTGGCCACCCTCCACATGCCAGGCCGTCAACGCCAGCGGGGCCACGGGGGTGTGGATAGCCGGGGCGATCCGCTCGACCAGGACCCGCTTGAGTCGATCCTGGATCAAGGCGTGTTTGTCATGCATGGGCAAAAACCTTCCGGAAGGGGAAAAGCTCGGCGTCATGGCCAGTCTAATGCGGGGCCTCACACGGGGGCGTGAATGCTCCTAGAGTGGAACCATGAGCTCACTTGCAGAAGGCTTCTCCTCGCCCCGATTTGCTCCCGTCCGGGATCTTTTTGATTCCATGCTCGACGCCGATCCCCGCTACAGTGCGCAGCTCGCCGTCTACGTGGACGGGGCCAAGGCGCTCGACCTGGTGGGCGGCCCCGACTCCGCCGCCGATTCCCTGACAGGTGTTTTTTCCTGCTCCAAGGGTGTTGCCGGCCTCGCGTTCAGCCTGCTGGTCCAGGACGGGCTGGTAAGCCTGGACGCCGCAGTGGCGTCGTATTGGCCGGAGTTTGCCCAGCGCGGCAAGGGCCAGGTGACGGTCCGCCAGCTGCTCTCGCACCAGGCCGGACTGGTGGGGGTGCAGGGCGGCTTCACCATGGAGGACTACAACGACCTCCCGGCCGCGGCAGACCGGCTGGCCGCCATGGCGCCGATGTGGCGCCCCGGCAGCGGCACCTTCGGCTACCA
>JBBSQT010000293.1:0-3228 GCA_038243775.1 Actinomycetales bacterium
GCGGCGCAGGAACACCACGAGGACGGAAACCAGTGCCAGCGAGATGATGGCTGAGGCGGTGGCCGCACCGTAGGCGGGCGTCGACTGGCCGGAGAAGGCCGTGACGTAGGTGTACACGGCAGTGGTCCAGCTCTGTGTGGGTGGGATGCCGGCGCCGCTGCTGCCACCGAACACCCAGATGATCTCAAAGATCTTGATCGAGGAAATGGTCCACAGCACTGCGCAGGTGCCAAACACGTCCCAGGTCAGCGGCAGAATGACATAGCGCAGGCGCTGGAAGGCTGTGGCACCGGCCAAAGCGCAATCTTCGTAGTAGTAAGGCGGAATGCGGTCGACGCCGGCCATGAGGATCGTGGTGAAGTAACCGGTGGTAGTGGCCACCAGGGTTGCCATGATCAGCGGAAAGATGTTGTCCTGTGCCAGCCAGGCCGGCGGCTCGGTGACGCCGAACGGCTTGAGCAGGGTATTGACCATGCCGCCCGGGTTAAAGATGAAGCCAGCGAGCACACCGAACACGAGGGCGTTGATCAGGTGCGGGAAGAAAATGACGTTGCGGACTATCTTCTTGCCGGCCATGTCGCGCAGCACCAAGGTCATGGCGAAGGCCAGGACAAAGATAGTGATGCCCACAACGAAGAGCAGCAGGAGCGTGTTGCCGAAGGACTTCATGAACAAGTCGTCCCTGAAAACCATGACGTAGTTCTTTAAGCCCACAAACTTCATTGAGCCCGAGCCGGCCCATTCGTGCAAGCTGATCCAGGCGGCACCAATGGCCGGGATGATGAACAGCACGGTGTAAATGATGAAGGCCGGCCCAACGAAGGGAACAAGCAGTTTGCGGCGCTGGCGGTCAATGCTGCTGCCGCCCTGCCCCCGCTCCGCGGCGGCTGCCGCGGAGCGGGAACGACGGGCTGTGGTGGTGCTCATCAGCCGTTGTCCTTCCAGTACTGGACGGTTGAGGTCTTCATCTTGTCAACGAACTGCTCAGCCGTGATCTTGCCAAGGAACAGTTCGTCATCGATGGGCCACAGGATCTTTTCGACGTAGCCGGGGTGGGTGACGCCGTCGTTCTGCAGGTAGATTTCATCGGCGCTGTCCAGGGACTTCTTGACGGAAACCATCTCCGGAGCCGTGGCGGCGTCGGTGCGGATGGGCAGGACCTTGGCGTCTGTGCCGTAGGCGTCCTGGTATTCCTTTTTCAGCATGTGGGTTGCCAGCTTCTGCGCCAGCTCCGGGTTCTTCGCTTTTTTGGGGATGGCCCAGCCAACAAAGTCAGCCCGCACCGAGGTGTCCTTGCCTGCAACGGGAGGGAAGGGGAAGGAGGAGAACTTGAAGTTCTCTGAGGCGTAGGTGCCTGTTTCCGTAGGGAGCCATGAGCCGTTGAGCAGCAATTCCGCCCCGCCCGTGGCCCAGACCTGCTGCTGCGCCGGCCACTTGCTGGCGTTGTAGCCCTTGACCAGGTAGTCGCCCTGGGCGATCTGCTCGACCTTCTTGGCAGCTGCCAGCACCGAGGGAGCATCCCAGGCGGCACCTGACTTGTCCTCGACGACCTTGGCGAAGGAGCCTGTGCCGTCGGTGCGCACGAGGGCTGTTGTGAACCACATGGAGTTGTAGCCGGCAATGTCGCCGTCTGCCGCCAGCGGAACCTTGCCTTCGCCCTTGTACTTGTCCAGCAGTGCAATGAACTCCTCCCACGAGGCAGGCGGGTGGGTTTCAAGTTCGGGGTTCGCGCGGGCGTCGTACCAGATGCCGTCGGAGCTCAGGCTGTACGGCAACATCCACGGCTTGCCGTCCTTGTCCAGGATGTTGGAAACTTCCAGGTACTTTTTCGGGATGAGCTCGGAGACCTTGGTGCCCTCAACCTCGGAGGCATAGGCGCCGTCCAAGGGGAGTGCCTCGCCCGTGTTGCCCAAGACCGGGGCGAGTTTGGCATAGGGGCCGTCAACGATGTCGGGCACATTGTTGGTGTTCAGGGCCGGGACCAGCTTCTGGACGTTGGAACGTCCCTGCCACTGCACCTTGACGGTGGCGCCGGTTTCCTTTTCAAAGTCGGCGATCGCCTTTTCAATCACCAACTGCTGTGGTTCGCCGACCTTCCACATCGACCAGTACGACAATGTACCGCCCTCTGCGCTGTCGGCCCCTCCGGCCCCGGAAGGGGTGCCGCCGCCACAGGCGGAAAGTGCCAATGCGGCACCGGCCATCACGGCCAGTGTCCGTACAAAACGGAATTTGCTTGTCATTGCGTACACCCTTGGTAGAAGTAGTTGTGCCGTGCATCACGGACTAGTGAGAACACTCAAACAGTGAAGAAAGAGAGGATTCAATGAGTACTTAGGAGTATCTTTCGAGAGAATTTGCCGCTACCCTCGAGGACATTGGGCCCTGCTGCGCCGAGCAGCGGGCCCCTGTTTGGTGAATTGCATGAAGTGAGAAGAGGAATCTGTTAAGTACTCATGGATTCCTTCCTATAATCTTTGGCACACTCGAGCACAGCAGCCGTGAAAGGGAGCCTTGAAGAAGAAAACATTGGTCGGCAAGATACGTGACACGGACGCCAAGGAACTGAAGTTTCAGCTCCTCGCAGGGGATTTGCGCCGCGGCATTCTCGCCGGAACCTGGGCGGTGGGCGCAAAATTGCCCACCGAGGCCCAGCTCGCTGCCGAAACAGGGATGTCCCTGACCACCGTGCGCCGGGCCTATGAGGAACTGGAGCAGGGGCAGTTTGTGGTGCGCCGCCAGGGTGCCGGCAGTTTCGTCGCAGAGCGGCAACCTGCCCGCCGTCGTTCCCGATTCACCGTTGGTGTCCTGCTCCCCGACACCCAGCTGTACTACCCGCGGGTGCTGCAAGGCATTGAGGAAACGCTCTCCGGCCAGGACGTCAGCCTGCGCCTGGCCACCTACAACTATGATCCGCAGCGGGAAGATTCAAGCATCCAATTCCTCATCGATGCCGGCGTGGACGGGCTGATCCTGGTGCCCACACTCACCGGGATCCCCGATCCGCAGCAGCGGGTGCGCGAACTTTCCGCGCTGAACGTTCCCGTGGTGTTGCTGGAGCGCAGCCTCATGGATTTGGGTCCGGGCGACAGGACGGAGCACGTTTGCTCGGACCATCAAGGTGGAGCGTATGACGCCGTCGCGCACCTGAGCGGGTTGGGGCACCTGCGCATTGGCCTGCTTACGCGGTCCAACACGCCCACGGAGCCAGCCATCGTTGCCGGGTAC
>JBBSQT010000294.1:0-3227 GCA_038243775.1 Actinomycetales bacterium
GGTCAGCAAGGGTGCCCCCACGCCGCCCCGTGTTCGCTGGGAGTAAAGAAAAGACTGGAAGAATTCCGGCACCAGCTGCTACGAACTAAGCTGTTGGAGTAGGCCAAGGGCGAAGCCGGCGCACCCACCCCATGCAGGGGCCGGGGGCAGCAAAACTATTCGTCCATGACACAAAGGACAGCAGTGGAAAACTCAGCACTGAATATTGTTGTACTGGTCAAATATGTACCAGACGCGCAATTTGACCGACACCTGACGGGGGACGCCCACCGTCTTGACCGCAATGAGAGCATCCTGTCCGAACTGGACGAATATGCGTTGGAAGCGGCACTGGCATTGACCGACGCCCGCGGCGGCCCCAAGGCCGGCAACGTGGTGACCGCACTGACCGTGGGGCCGGCGTCCGCAGCCGCAGCCGTGAAGAAGTCCCTTCAGATCGGCGCAACCCAGGGACTGCATGTCAGCGACGACGCGCTCGCAGGCTCCGACGCTTGGGCGACTTCGTTGGTGCTCGCAGCAGCCATCACCTCACTTGGCCCGGTTGACCTTGTCATCACAGGCATGGCCTCCACCGACGGTGAAACCTCCATCGTCCCGGCACAGCTCGCGGCCCGCCTGGGCCTGGCACAGATCACCTTCGCATCCTCCGTTGAACTGGACGGCACCACGGTGACGGCCCGCCGGGACGGGGATGACTTCTCCGAGGAAATCCAGGCCACGCTGCCGGCACTGATCTCCGTGACCGACCAGGCCAACGAGCCGCGCTACCCCAACTTCAAGGGCATCATCGCCGCGAAGAAGAAGAAGGTGACCACCGTGTCCCTGGCCGATCTCGGGATCCCGGCGGACGCCGTCGGACATGCCGGTTCGCTGACCAAGGTGAGCGCTGCCGCCGAACGCCCCGCCCGCACCGCAGGCACCGTCATCACCGATTCCGGCGACGCCGGCATTCAGCTTGTTGACTTCCTGGCCGCGCAGAAACTGATCTAAGGAACCCTTTCATGAGTGCAATTGTTGTATACATTGATCAGCTTGACGCTCCGGGCAAGCTTTCCACCACCACCGCGCAGCTGCTGACGTTGGCCCGTAACGCCGGTGAGGCCGTGGCCGTTGTGGCCGGTCCCGTGGGTGCCGACGTGCTCGCGGGCCTTGGCGCGTACGGCGTCTCCCGCGTGCTGCATTCCGAACAGGCCGAGCTGGGCCAGTTCCTCGTGGCACCCAAGGCAGACCTCGTGGCCCAGGCCGCTGCCGCAGTGTCCGCCACCGCGGTGCTGCTGGACAACGGCGCCGCCGGCAAGGAGATCGCGGCCCGTGTGGGTGTTGCGCTGAGCGCCGGCGTCATCACCGATGCCGTGTCTGTGACGGACGACGGCGGCGCCCTGGTCGCGCACAAATCCGTCCTCGCGGGGTCCTGGACTGTCGCAGCGCAGGCCACCTCGGGCGTTGCTGTCATTTCCGTGAAGGCGCACAGCATTGAGGCGGCACCGGCAGCGTCGGCGACGGTTCCCCCCGTCGAAGCCGTTCAGGTGGCCTTTGCCCCTGCCAGCCTGGGCGCCCGCGTTCTTTCACGCACCCCGCGTGCCGCCTCCGGCCGCCCGGAGCTGGAAGACGCCCGCATTATTGTGGCCGGCGGCCGCGGCGTTGGCGGCGACTTCACCCCCATCGAGGAACTGGCCGACGCGCTGGGCGCCGCCGTGGGTGCATCCCGTGCAGCGACCGATGCGGGCTGGATCGCGCACACTTCGCAGGTAGGACAGACAGGAAAGAAGGTCTCCCCGCAGCTGTACATCTCGGTGGGCATTTCCGGCGCCATCCAGCAGAAGGCAGGCATGCAGACGTCCAAGCTGATTGTTGCCGTGAACAAGGATGAGGAATCGCCCATCTTTGAGATTGCCGACTTCGGCATTGTGGGCGACCTGTTCAAGGTGCTCCCGCAGGCCGTGGAGGAAATCAAGCGCCGCCGCGCGTGACCCCATGAACGAACAAGCGCTGCCGTTTGACGCTTTCGCCATGGTTTGAACCACCGCGAAAACGCCACACGGCAGCGCTTTTCCATGTCTGCGGCAATCCAGCGTGGCGCAGCAGCTGCGCCAGGTGTTCCGTGTTGTTCAGTTCGCGCCAGCCCCACCGCACGGACCCCACGTCCCGGGCCCTGATTTGGTCTTCCCGCCTCATCTCGGCAATGAGCCCATCCGCAAGCGATATGCCGCCGCCCCCACCGGGTCTGGGATATTTTCCGGGACCGTCAAATTCACCGGCGACCCGCTGCTTCGGAAACCTGAAAATCAACTATGGCGTTGCGCCCGTCATTGAGCGTGGAAGGGTTCCTGCAAGACGGGTGGGCGGCGTTGGAGCTGCCACCCGCAATTCTTCAAGCGTGAGATGCGGCCCTTGCGGAACATCCGGACCCCGGACCGGCACCTGGCCAAACGGAGATGAGCCGGCGCCCGTGATGATGTTGACCTGGTGGTCGGAGCCCAGCGGCCGCAGGCTTGGCTCACAGTTGGCGACACCGCAGGCAAAGGTGAACTTGTTGATGAGTTCCAACGTTGTGGTGAGCTTGTCAGTGACAGGAAAAGGGCAGTCGTCTCTGTCACGGCGTGAAGTTTCTTCAAAGTGCCCACAATCCACAAACCCGACAGCAGCGCCGCGCCGGCGGGGCGGAGCACGGGCTCATGGGTGCTCAGCTGCGTGAAGGCCAGCGCCCGCAGCCCGTAACAGTCCTTGGCAGCGGGTTTCATCCACTGCGCCGCCGAGACGCAATGGCCGCAGCGCACCCGCACAATCTCGCTCCTTCCCACGCGGGTGGCCAGGGTGCGGCGGTCCTGGCCCCGCCGGTTGTATTCCGCTGAGCTGATGCGCTGTGGCCTGTTCATGCAGACAATCTTCACAGCTGCGGACACAGGTGCCTAGGGGTCCTGCTGTCAGTGGGGAGAAGCCGGGTCGATGGACCGGCCGTGCAGGAATGCCTGCCATAGTGACCCGGTGGTTTTCGCACCCGCTTGACATTGTCGCTGCACGCGCTGTTCACGAAGTACAGCGAAAAACGGCACCGGTCCGAAACACGGCGCGGGGGTCAGGGGCAAAAAGCCGGGGGTCAGCGGGGGACCGAGGCCGTGGCGATCATGGCGTCGGAGTTCATGTCGATGCGCGGACCCACGGAGTGGATGAATTCCCGGCGGACCCTGGCAATGGCTTCGGGGTCGCGGGGGAGCAGTGTGCGCCAA
>JBBSQT010000295.1:0-3216 GCA_038243775.1 Actinomycetales bacterium
GCGCTTGGTCACAGCCTCGGAGTAGATGCCGGGGATTCCCAGCGCGGCGACCTGCTTCTCCACCAGCGGGCTGACGTCCTTGGTGATGTAGTTGAAGTTCTTGTCCCCCGTGACGGCAGACTTGACCTCCGCCACAGGCAGGCCCAGCACGTCCGCCAGTTGCTGCAGGCCCTGGTCCCTGGTGTATTCGACTACCTTGTATTTGCCGGTGGCCGGAGCAATTGCGGCTTTCCCGGTCTTCGGATCCACGATGTAGTGGTCGTATTTTTCGGTTTCCGCCATGTTGGTTTGGGAGACGGTGATGTTGTACCGGATGATGCTCTCGGCCAGGATGTTGCCCTTGGAGTCAATGATCTTTCCGCGGACGGCCGGCAGTTTTTGCACCACGGTGCGCTGGTTCTCCGCAGCCTGGGCCATGTTGCCCGTGTCCAGGCCCTGCACCATGACCAGCCGTCCCGCGATGAGCAGCAGGACGGCCATCATGATGACGAAGCCGACACCGGCCCGTCGCCGGCCAACTTTATTCAGTTGTTGTGCGGTAGCACGCTGTGCTGATTGGCCGAATTTTTGTGCCACTGCTGCTGTTCCTTGCGTTTTTAGCTGTGCGCCTTGTTGTTGCCTGGCTGAGGCCGGGGTTCAAGCGGTCTCTGGGTGTTAACCCTAACTGTCCCTCTGTGCCGGGGCGGGGATGGTGCCGCCATTCAAATCAGGTGTCAAGGGCGCGGGGGCGGCAGCCGGCGCGGGAGCTTCCTGCAGGTCCTTGGCCTGTTCCTGGGGCTTGCCCTGATCCTTGTTCGCCGTGTCGCCTTGGAGCGTATTTGCTGCCGGGCTCAAGGGTACAGCGGGCTTCTGCTCCACCGGGGCGCTCTCATGCGGCTTGTCGATGAGTGCCGGCGGGATGCTGACAAGGCCCTTGGTATCGGAAGGGGCCGGCTGGGGGGAGCCACTGACGGTCTTTGTCCTAATGTCGACCTGTCCGGTGGTTCCGGCCGGGACCATCCCCAACGCCACCGCTTGGGCAACCAGTTCCTGCGGCGCGGCCTTGGCCGCAATTTCCTGCTCCATGGTCTGGTTGGCCTTGTTAAGATCGGCCTGCTGGTTTTTCAGGCCCACCAGCTCGTACTGCCCTTTGGAGACGGAGATGCTCGTGATGAGAACCACGCTCAAGGCCGCCACGATCACCATGAAAAAGATGCCCATCAGCTGGTTTCGTCCCCGCCGTGGCGTGGACGTGACCAGGGACAGCGGGGTCCGCGGCTTGGTGCGTTGCGGGGCCGGCTTGCCAAGGCCAGGGTCAGGCAACGGCACGTTGAGTGCACGGGCACTGGTTCCCGCGTTGACGGGGATGATGCGTGCGGCCTGCTGATTCATATGGCGCTCCTGACCCTAATTTTTTCGACTGCCCGCAAGCGTGCTGATGCTGCGCGGGAGTTTTCTGCTATTTCTTCATCTGTGGGGATTTCCGTGCCCTTGGTGAGCCGCTTCAAGCTCGCCTTGTGTTCTTCCAGCTCCACTGGGAAGCCGGCCGGTGCGGATGATCGCGACCCGGCAGCGAACACGGATTTGACGATTTTGTCTTCCAGCGAATGGTAGGACATCACGACGGCCCTGCCGTGGAGTGCCAGTGCGCCGACGGCAGCCGGCATGGCCCGCTCCAGGACGCTCAGTTCCTCGTTGACCTCAATGCGCAGTGCCTGGAAGGTCCGTTTGGCAGGATGGCCGCCGGTGCGGGCCGCTCCTGCCGGTACCACGTTGCGGATGATGTCCACGAGTTCCCCGGTGCGGGTCAGCGGTACCTTGTTGCGGGCTGCCACTATGTGGTTGGCAATGCGGCCGGCGAATTTTTCCTCGCCCCACTTGCGGATGATCCGGACGAGTTCCTCTTCCGAATAATTGTTGACCACGTCGGCGGCTGTCTGGCCGCGGCTGGTGTCCATGCGCATGTCCAGCGGCGCGTCGAAGGAATAGGCAAAGCCACGCTCGCGCTCGTCCAGCTGAAGGGACGAAACACCCAGGTCCATGAGGATGCCGTCGACGGCGTCGATGCCGAGATCCGCCAGGACCTCGGCGATCTCGTCGTAGACGGCGTGGACCAGGTCGGTGCGGTCCCGGAAAGCTTTCAGCCGCTCCCCTGCCAGCCCGAGGGCTTCGGTGTCGCGGTCGATGCCAATCAAGTGAAGATCGGGGTAGCGCTGCAGCATGGCCTCGCTGTGTCCGCCCATGCCGAGGGTGGCGTCGATGACGATGGGGGTCCGGCCGGCAGCACGGGCCACGTCAAAGGCCGGTGCCAGCAGGTTGATGCAGCGATTTTTCAGAACAGGAGTATGGCGTTCGGGCGTAGGTGGCGTGGGGGTTTCCGACGTCATCACGACTCCGTTTCTTTTTCGGTCAAAACCGGGAGCGGAAATCCGTTCCCCTGCGGCAGTGCAAACTAGCGATGAACATGTGAAGCTGTTGTGGTCCGGGCGGGCCCGGCGCGTCGTTGTGAAGCGCTGTCTTGAACCAGATCCCCCTCCGCGCCACGCACGGTCACGCCTGGCTCCGGGGAAGGTGAGCCAGGATTGACCGCGGGGGCGGCTGGAGATCTCATGCAAGACCGCTGCCGTGCCGGGCCCTTTGCTTGGGGGCAATGGTCCCGGTCTGTTGCTGGTGGTACAAAATCTGTAAAACTTAGTGTTTGCTGATGGTGCTAGCTGATGCCGGGAATGCCCTGTTCATCAGTGGCCGAGAACGCAGCTTCCTTGGCACTGAGGTATTGCGCCCACGATGTGGCATCCCAGATTTCCGCCCGGCTCCCGGCACCGATGACAACCAGTTCCTTTGCAAGGCCTGCATAAGCACGCAATGCGGCCGGAATGGTCACACGTCCCTGCTTGTCCGGAACTTCATCGGATGCTCCCGAGAGAAAAATTCGAATGTAGTCCCGTGCCGCCATGTTGGACAATGGTGCGTCCTGCATTTGGGCCAAGACCTTCTCAAATTCCCGTGCACTAAAGACGTAAATGCAGTTTTCCTGCCCCTTGGTCAGAACAAGTCCACTGGAAAGTTCCTCACGGAACTTTGCGGGAAGAATGATCCGGCCTTTCTCATCAAGGCGCGGTGAATGTGTTCCGAGAAACAACTCCCCCACCACCTCAATTGTCGAGACCCAGAGAACAATCTAGCCCCATTCCCCTCCTATGGCCTCCACATTACTCCACAATCCTCCACCGTCAA
>JBBSQT010000296.1:0-3202 GCA_038243775.1 Actinomycetales bacterium
ATGAGGCCGGTCCCGCGGCTCCCAGCATCGATGAGTCCGACGGCGACGTCGCGGCAGGTGCATGATGGAACTTTGGGCACAAATCACTGTAGGCGCCATTGCGCTGGGGCTGGCACTGCTGCTGCCGCTGTTCGTCCGCCCACTGCTGGCCCGCGCCGGAGTTCTTGACATCCCCAACGCCCGCTCCTCCCACAGCAAGCCCACCATCCGCGGCATGGGAATCACGACGGCGGTGGCCCTCGCCGCCGCTGTCCTGGCCGCCGTGTTCCTGCCCCAGACAGGGACCGCCATAAAAGGTTCGCTGACATTGTTGGTGATTCTCGGCGTCGTGCTGGCTGCGGCAGGCATCGGCTGGCTGGAGGACATACGCGGGCTGTCGGTGAAACTGCGAGCCGGGCTGCAGCTTGGCGTCGGCGCCCTGGCGACCGCCATGGTGGCCTTGATTGACCCGGGCCAGCAGCAGCTGTGGTTGATCCCGGTGGGTGCGCTGGCGCTGGCGGCCTACGTCAACGTCGCCAACTTCATGGACGGCATCAACGGCATTTCCGGCACCCACGGCCTGCTGGTCGGCGGGTTCTATGCGTACGCGGGCATCCTGAGCTCACATGCGTGGCTCGTCTATGCCGGCGTCGCGATCGCCCTGGCCTTTGCCGGCTTCCTGCCCTGGAACCTCAGCCGCAACAGGGTTTTCCTGGGCGACGTGGGAAGTTATTTGCTCGGTGCCGCCATCGCGGTGACGGCCATGAGCGCGTTCCTGGCCGGGGTTCCGGTGGAATACGTCTTCTCGCCGGTGCTGATCTACCTGGTGGACACCTTTGTGACGTTCCTGCGCCGCCTGGTGGCGGGGGAGCGGTGGTACGTGGCGCACCGCCAGCACGTGTACCAGCGGTTGACCATCGTGGGGCTCAGCCACCTGCAGGCCACGGCCGTGGTGTGTGCGGCCACCCTTCTGGTCGGCGTGCTGGGCATCATTGCTGCACGGGGCGGCGAAACCGCGCAGATTGTGGCAACCGCCGCGGGATTCGCCGTGGTCATTGCCTACCTGCGCACGCCCACCTGGTTCCAGGCGCTGCTGCGCGGCCGCAGGGGTGGCAACGGCGGCGGAGCTTCCGGCAGCGCCTCTGGCGGCGGCACCTCCGGCGGCAGCACTTCCGGCGGCGGAGCACCGATCCAAGGACTGTAGGAGGCAGGAACGTGTGTCAAAACGTAGTTCTATCTCGTGTAGAATTTACCCCGGTGACAATCACCGCAACTGTGCCCGCGCCGTGTTGTTTGGCTGGTGACGGCAGGCAATCCTCCCCACTGATGGAGCTCCCATGAAGGACAGAAGTGCCGGCAACGGCGCTGCGCACGAGCCCCTGGCGGTCTCGGGTCCCACGGCGAGCCCCAGCTGGAACATCCTGAAAAAGTGTTCCGCAGTTGATGGGATCGCCGTCGTCATCATGGTGGTTTTGGCCTTCATCTTCACCAACGTCGATGGAGTGCTCAGCGTGCTCTTTGGTTCGGTGCTGGTCATGGCCTTCTTTGGCTTGAGCCTGCTGGTGGGCCACCTGTTCTCCAAAAAAATGCCTGAAGCTGTCATGGGCATCTTTGTCATGACCTATTTTTTCAAGGTCATTGGCTTCGGTGCGGTGCTCTTTGCCCTGGGGACCCCCAACTGGCTGAACAAGCCTTGGTTTGCCGGGGCGGCCGTGGTCTGCGTCCTGCTCTGGCAGGGGACTGAAGTAGTCGTTTTCAGCAAGCAGCGCTTCCTGTTCTTCAATGATCCGGCAACCCCCGTTGCCACTGTTGACGAAACCGTTCGTGAAGACCTCGCGCAGGAGGATTCCACGCCCGGACAGGAAGACAAGGAGGTGCGCCATGACCAATAAACACTCTGGCAAGGACCAGCCGGACCATGTAGTAGTCCCGCCCAAGGCGAATGCCGGAAAGCTGGACTACACCTACATTGTTGGCGGAATCCTGCTCTGGGGTTTGATAGGGTGGGGACTGGACTTTTTATTGCACACTGCTTGGATTGTGTTTGCGGCACTCCCCGTAGGGGCGGTCTGCGGATACTATCTGGCCCGGCATCATCTAAGCATGGACGCTAAGGATGATGGCACCAGGCAATGAATCCCACCATCAGACTTTTTCACGGTGCTGACCATCTTTTGATCGGCCACCACATTTGCCCTATGACCGAAACTGCAGAGAGGACAGCGCGTTGACCGCGTTTGCGCTTCCGATGGCCTCGAATGACGGTGGCTTCGTACCACCAACGATTAGTGACACCCACCTCCCAGACATCCTCCCCTGGATGAGCGAATACGGTACCGGGCTGGGCAAGCAGATGATCATGATCATCCTCTCGGTGATCTTGATTGCTTGGTTCTTCAAGGCTGCGATCCGAAACCCGAAGCTGGTTCCGGGCAAGGCCCAATTCTTCGCCGAAGGCTTTTACAGCTTCGCGAGAAACACTGTTGGCCGAGACATCATGGGTGAAAAAAACTTCCGCCCCTGGGTGCCGCTGCTGTTCTCGGTGTTCATGTTCGTGCTGCTGAACAACATTTTTGGTGCTATTCCGTTCCTGCAGCTGCCCTCCTTCTCCCATGCAGGCAGTGCTTACGCCATTGCCTTGATCATCTACTTCACGTGGATTGGGGTCGGCGTACAGAAGCACGGCGTCCGCTACTTCAAGCTGGCAGTGGTTCCCACCGGTGTTCCCGGATGGATCCTGCCGCTGCTGGTGCCGCTGGAAATCATCTCAAACTTCATTGTCCGCCCGCTGACGCACTCTCTGCGTTTGATGGCCACAATGCTGGCCGGCCACATGATTGTGGTCCTGGCAGGCAGCGGTGCCCAGTACCTGATCATGGAACAAGACAACATTCTGCTCAACGCCACCGGTGTTGCAGTGATTGCCGGTTCCGTGGCCATGTACTTCCTGGAACTGTTGATCATGATCCTGCAGGCGTTTGTGTTTACCCTGCTGACCGCGATCTACATCCAGGGCAGCCTCGACGCTGACGCCCACTAGCAGCACCCGCGCACCACCAAATTCTTCTCGAATAAAAGAATCACCTCACAACCTGCCGGCACAACGCCGGTTTCTTGAAAGGAACGAAATGCAACTCCACGGCTCGCTCAACATGATTGGCTACGGCCTGGCAGCTATTGGCTCGGCTATTGGTGTGGGCATGATCTTCGCCGCCTACATCAA
>JBBSQT010000297.1:0-3201 GCA_038243775.1 Actinomycetales bacterium
AACCAAGGGTAATTCCGGCGGTTTCCTGATGGTCAACTGGGGTTGGGGCCTGGCAGTCATGGCCGGTGTGTTCGTCGCTGCCAAGTCAGGTGCCCACCTGAACCCGGCAGTGACGGTCGGGTTGCTGGCCAACGGCAAAGCGGAGTATGCGCCCGGGGTGGACGTTAACCTTGCCTCCACCATGACGTACTTTGGTGCAGAAATGCTGGGCGCCTTCATAGGTGCCGTCGTCTGCTGGATTGCCTACAAGGAGCATTTCGACGGTGAACCGGATGCGGCCACGAAGCTCGGTGTTTTCTCCACCGGCCCCGCCATCCGCAGCTACGGCTGGAACGTTGTCACCGAAATCATCGGCACCTTCGTCCTGGTGTTCGTCATCCTGCACTTCGGCGGTGGAGTTGCGGGTCTGGGGCCGCTGCCGGTTGCACTGTTGGTGGTTGCCATCGGTGCCTCACTCGGTGGACCCACGGGTTACGCCATCAACCCTGCCCGTGACCTGGGGCCGCGCATTGCACACGCATTGCTGCCCATCAAGGGCAAGGGGCCAAGTGACTGGTCCTATGCCTGGGTTCCCGTGGTCGGTCCCCTGGTGGGCGGCGCGATTGGCGGTGTGACAGCCAGCTGGCTGCCGCTGGTCGTGGCTTAAACCTATTTGGTCATTTGTTCTTAAGGTGAAACAAGGTTCGAAGTTTGAACCCCAAGCAAAGGAAACAAAGATGTCTCAGTATGTAATTGCCATTGATCAGGGAACCACCAGCAGCCGCGCCATCGTGTTTGACCATGACGGCAACATTGTTTCAACCGGGCAGCTCGAGCATGAGCAGATTTTCCCGCAGGCCGGTTGGGTGGAGCACAATGCGGCCGAAATTTGGAACAACACCCGTGAGGTCATCGGCACCGCCCTGGCCCAGGCCAACCTGACCCGCCACGACATTGTCGGTGTCGGCATCACCAACCAGCGCGAGACCGCGGTGGTATGGGACAAAACTACCGGCGTTCCCGTCTACAACGCCATCGTCTGGCAGGACACCCGCACCCAGCGCATCGTTGATGAACTGGCTGCGGACGGCGGCGTCGAGCGTTTCAAGGACAAGGTGGGCCTGCCACTGGCCACCTACTTCTCCGGAACCAAGATCAAGTGGATCCTGGACAACGTTGAAGGTGCCCGGGCCAAGGCGGAAGCCGGCGACCTGCTCTTCGGCAACACCGACAGCTGGGTCACCTGGAACCTGACGGGCGGAACCGACGGCGGCGTCCACATCACCGACGTCACCAACGCCTCCCGCACCCTGTTCATGGACCTGGAAACCCTGGCGTGGGACGAGGAAATCCTCGCCGCCTTCGGCGTGCCGAAGTCGATGATGCCGGAGATCAAGTCCTCCTCCGAGGTCTACGGACAGGTGCACGGCAGCCAGCTGCTGCGCGAAGTCCCCGTCGCCGGCATCCTGGGCGACCAGCAGGCGGCAACGTTCGGCCAGGCCGCGTTCGACACCGGCGAGGCCAAGAACACGTACGGGACCGGCTGCTTCCTCATCTTCAACACGGGCGAGGAAATCGTCCACTCGAAGAACGGGCTGCTCACCACCGTGGGCTACAAGCTCGGCGATGCCAAGCCGCACTACGCCCTGGAGGGATCCATTGCCGTCACCGGCTCGCTCATCCAGTGGCTGCGCGACAACATCGGCATGATCAAGTCCGCCCCCGAGGTGGAGGAACTGGCCGCCGCGGTGGAGGACAACGGCGGCGTGTACATCGTGCCCGCCTTCTCCGGCCTCTTCGCACCGTACTGGCGTCCCGACGCCCGTGGTGCCATCGTTGGCCTGACCCGCTTTGCAAACAAAAACCACATTGCCCGGGCCGCACTGGAGGCCACAGCCTTCCAGACCCGCGAAGTGCTCGACGCCGTCAACGCGGACTCCGGTGTTGACCTGACTGAACTGAAGGTCGACGGCGGAATGGTCGCCAACGATGCCCTCATGCAGTTCCAGGCGGACATTCTCGGCGTCCCTGTGATCCGCCCCAAGGTTATCGAAACCACCGCCTTGGGTGCGGCCTACGCTGCCGGACTCGCCGTCGGCTTCTGGAAGGGCTTGGGCGAACTGTCCTCCAACTGGTCCGAGGACAAGCGCTGGGAACCAAACATGGACCCGGCAGAGCGCGACCGGCAAATGCGCCTGTGGAAGAAGGCAGTCACCAAGTCCATGGACTGGGTTGACGAGGACGTGAAGTAGCTTTCCCGCCACCTGCGCCACGGTAGTCGGGCCGCGCTCGCTGTGGTTGCGCACGCTGGGCCGCGCTCGCTGTGGTTGCGCCCTGTTGTGGTGCCCCTGTTGCCTGAATCACTTGATTTTGTGCAACACGGGCACCACAGCTTTTTCTTGTCCGGGCCGCGGCGAACCGGTGGCCCGGCTGCCGGGGCATTGCGCTAAAGTAAGGGGGTGAGCATTTTCCTCCTTCTTATCTAGCCGCAATTTCCAGTGCGGCCGCCCCTTGCTGCGTGGAGGGGCTTTTGTGTGTAACGGGATGGCAGGGTGCAAGAAGCCAATGATGAATGAAAAGGCAGGGTACGTGAGCGTGCAGTCCCAGACTGAAGAGAACAGCGAAGAGGGCGTCTACAGTTTCGCCTCAATGGAAGCCAAGTGGCCGGCCGTGTGGGATGAACTGAATGTTTTCGCCCCCCTCGACGACGGGTCCAAAGAGCGCCGCTACGTCCTTGACATGTTCCCGTACCCCTCTGGCGACTTGCATATGGGCCACGCGGAGGCATTCGCCATGGGCGATGTCGTCTCGCGTTACTGGCGCCAGCTGGGCTACGACGTGCTGCACCCGATCGGGTGGGACTCCTTCGGCCTGCCCGCCGAGAACGCCGCCATTAAGCACAACGCCCACCCGAGTGAGTGGACGTACACCAACATCGACACCCAGGCCGAGTCGTTCAAGCGCTACGCCATCTCCGTGGACTGGTCCCGCCGCCTGCAGACCTCCGACCCCGAGTACTACCGGTGGACGCAGTGGCTGTTCAAGCGCTTCCATGAGCGCGGCCTGGCCTATCGCAAGAACTCACCCGTCAACTGGTGCCCCAAGGACCAGACCGTGTTGGCCAACGAGCAAGTTGTCAACGGCGCCTGCGAACGTTGCGGAACCATCGTCACCAAGAAGTCGCTGAACCAGTGGTACTTCAAGATCACCGACTATGCCGAC
>JBBSQT010000298.1:0-3170 GCA_038243775.1 Actinomycetales bacterium
CCCCGCGCCTGCCCGGCCGATCCGGTCCCGGATGCGGCGTGCCGGAGCAGGAATTCAAGGCCGGGAGTGGGCGGGAACTTGGGCGCCTGGCCGAGCCCGCCGTGGATGACATCCTCGGCCGCGGCCATCGCAGCCAGGGCCCGCCCGGCCGGTCCCAGCCAGTCATGCCCCTGCCGGGTTGGAAGTTCGACGGCGGCCGGAACCTCTGCGTTGACCTGCCACATGGGCTGGGCGAGGGTTTCGGCGAGGGAGTCCGCCGTAGCCTGCACCTGGTCCCGGCGCAGCCGCCACGCCTCCTCGACGGCTTCGAGCACCTGGCGGAAGGAGGGCCGGCCGGCGCCGGCGTTTGGCGCGAAATAGGTTCCGGCGTAAAACGCCCGGCCTGACGGGGTGAGGAACACGCTCATGGGCCAGCCGCCCTGCCCGCTCAGGGCCTGGGTGGCGGCCATGTAGGCGTCGTCCACGTCGGGGCGTTCCTCACGGTCAACCTTGATGGAGACGAAGTTGCGGTTAAGGTAATCGGCAACGGCCGGGTCGGCGAAGGACTCGCCCGCCATGACATGGCACCAGTGGCAGGCGGCGTACCCCACCGACAGGAAGATGGGGACGTCCCGGGCCACTGCCTCGGCGAACGCTGCATCGTCGAATGGCTGCCAGTCGACCGGGTTTTCGGCATGCTGGCGGAGGTACGCACTTGGTTCACCCGCCAGCCTGTTCATGGCTGCGGCTACTGCTTGGTTTCCGGGGCGTCGTCCCCGTCGGGACCCACAACGGGAGCCTGCGGTGCGGCCGGGACCTTGGGTCCGGCGTCGAACAGGTAACTGGCGTCCTTCATCTCCTGCTCGTTCATGATGGGGATGCCCATGTACTCGGCGTCGGGGCCGTGCGATCCGCCTGCCCGCCCCTCTTCAATCTGGGCACGGTAGCGGACACGGCGGATGCGCTTGACCATGTCGCGAATCAGGAACACCATGATCACCACAATACCGAAGGTCACGATGAAGCCCAGCACGCCGGGCGTGATCTGGTCCTCGGAAAGTCCCGGACGCAGGCCCGGAGGTGAGGGAATGGCCGGTTCAGTGGCGGCCAGGAAAATCATTTTGAGCACAATTCGTCTTTCGTTTCGTCCCCGTACGGCGCGGTGCCGCCGGGAAAACGTCCACTATCTATCGTAGGCCAGCAAAGAGGTCGTTCTCGGGTCCCGTGGCGGGAACGCGGGATTCAATCAGGGAATAGTCCTCCCACGGCCACACCTTGCGCTGCATTGCCGGGCTCACCGCGAAGAAGAAGCCATCCGGATCCACTTGGGTGGCATGGGCGCGCAGAGCATCGTCGCGGGTCTCAAAGTAGTCCCCGCAGTCAATCTGGGTGGTGGCGGGGTGCTTGCTGACGGGCGGGGTGTGGCCCTCGGTGTCGGCTTCCAGCCACGCGGCGATCCGTTCCGCGTAGGGCGAGGCCAGGCCGGCTTCCTGCAACGCGTAGTGCAGGGCACGGAAACGCTGGGGGTTGAAGGCCAGGTCGTAGTAGAGCTTGGACGGCTCCCACGGCTCACCCGTGCCCGGGTACTTCTGCAGGTCCCCGGCCGCGTGGAACGCCTCCACGGTGACCTTGTGCGCCATGATGTGGTCCGGGTGCGGGTAGCCGCCGTTTTCATCGTAGGAGACAACCACCTGCGGCTTGAAGCGGCGGATGAGCCTGACCAGCGGGGCGGCAGCCACTTCCAGCGGTTTGCTGGCAAAACAGTTCACCGGCAACGAAGGAAGCGGGTCGCCCTCCGGCAGGCCGGAGTCGGTGAAGCCGAGCCATTGGTGCTCAATGCCCAGGATTTTGGCGGCCTTGGCCATTTCGCGCCGGCGCGCACCACCCATGTCCCGGGCGGAATGCGGCTCGCCCACCAGTGCCGGATTCTGGATGTCGCCCCGTTCACCTCCGGTGCAGGTGGCAACCATCACTTCCACGCCGGAAGCAGCGTAGGAGGCCATCATGGCCGCGCCCTTGCTCGCTTCGTCATCAGGGTGGGCATGAACCGCCAAAAGACGCAGCGGCTGCGCTTCCGAGTGCTCGTTGGTGTTCAAGGGGTTACCTTCGATTCTGCTGAAACTGTGGGTCGTGGAAATCGTGGCGGAAAACAGGGCGTCAAAGAGCGGCTAAACTTGGCACTAGTCCAGCGCCTCCTTCATGGGGCGGCCAGACCGCGGCAGTCCGCGGAACAGACACAAGTGGATGCAGTGACAACTTCTGATTCTCCAGCAGCTCCCAGCCTAGCCACTCGATACGGCACACCCAAGCGGAGAGTATCCAAGAAGGCCCAAAAAATTCTGCTGATCGTCGCCGCCGTGCTTTCACTCTCCTGGGTTCTCTGGGCCGTGATGGGCGCCAACGATGGGGTGAGCCAGAAACTGCTCAGCTACAACGTGGTGGACGGGACCATGACCACAGTTGATTTGGCACTGACCAAGGACCCCTCCGCCACGGCGCAATGCGCCATCAAGGCCATGAACTCCACCTACGCCGTCGTTGGCTGGAGTGTCATCACCGTGGGCCCGAACGGCACTGATGCAGGCTCGGAAAACGGCCGCACCACAACTGTTCGCGGTGAGCTGCGAACCGATTCATTGGCAGTGACCGGCGTCGTTGAAAACTGCTGGATCGTGAACCCGGCGTAACACCCGCCACGTCATTTCTTGGGTTTATCCCTCTCATTGACTAAAGTAGTGCCTATTACCTATTTGCCCCGCTGGGTCAGACCTTGAATTTGCAGTGCGTGGACTGTGTGCTTTGAGTTGGCGCACAGACCCGAATCTTCAAGGCAGGCACGTGCTGCGGGGCCTTTGCTTTTGTACATTCAAGGAGAACTACGTGCCTACCACTAACAGTGCACCTTCAGCGTGGCTGACCCAGGAAGCCTTCAACCGCCTGCAGGCTGAACTGACGCAGCTTTCCGGTCCCGGCCGTGCAGAGATCGTCAGCAAAATCGAAGAGGCCCGCCAAGAGGGCGACTTGAAGGAAAACGGCGGCTACCACGCAGCCAAGGATGAGCAGGGCAAGATCGAGGCCCGCATCCGCCAGCTCAGTGAAATGCTGCGCAACGCCCGCGTGGGCGAGGCACCGGCCGACGACGGCATTGTCGAGCAGGGAATGTTGGTGGTTGCCACGATCGCCGGCGACAA
>JBBSQT010000299.1:0-3162 GCA_038243775.1 Actinomycetales bacterium
GCCTTCGTGGTAACCCTGCTCATTGCTTCCCTGCTGGTCATGGGCCACAAGGAAAATGACCCCTACCTCAGCGAAGGTTCAGGCATCAACCGCCGCTCCGCCGACCGCCTCCACCAGAAAAACACCGAGCGCCCGGGCAACACCCGGCCCACTGACGCTCCCGCACAGGACCCCGACGACGGCGGCACCCCCGTGCGCTAGCAGGTCATTGCCGCGTGGCTACTTTCCGTGACGGAGAGCAGCCAGGCTGGCCTGAATCCTTGCAAAGACGGCCTGGTCCACCCCAATGCCACTGCGTTTGAGCACCATGACCGCAGCCCCCACCACCCCGTCCTCCACCAGGATCGGGGTTAGTTCTCCAGCGCTGCCGGCCACCGGCGGATGGGAAGCGAGCAGCCTCTCAACCACAGCGGAGGCAACGGTGCTGCCCTTGGTCAAAACACTTCCACCGAAAACTATGGGCTGCGCCGGATTGCGGGGCTTGTCTGCGGCACCTGCTGAAGCTCCTCCGGGCATGACGCCAAGCAAGGTCTGAGCCAATGCGTCGGCGGCCCCGCTGATGATGGCAAGGGCGACTGCGTCGTTGTCGGCTGCAAACACCAGCGGCGCGAAACGGGCGAGCTCAATGGCGGGTTGCCCATAGACCTTGGAAATCAGCTGCTGCTGGCCACGCAGCCGGCCGTGCGTGCGATCGCCGCGGTCCAACGGGATGTCCAGCTCGGCCAGCATCAGCTGTGTCAGTGCCGTGGCAGGCCCCCGGCCGTCGAGTTCGGCCGCGACCGCCCTCGCCGCCTCCCTTCCCAGCCAAAATCCGGAGCCATTGTCGCCCAGCAGCCAGCCGGTCCCATCAGCAACCTGCACGAGCCGGCTGGACTCCACCCGGGCACCCACCGCCCCGGTACCGGCTATCAAAGCAAACCCGTCATCGTGACTGGTTCCTGAATAAAATGCTGCTAAAAGATCAGATTCAATCATCACCCTACCGGTGAGACCAAGCGTCACAAAGCCTGTGCGGAACATCTGCGACGGCAGTTCCAGCGACGCCCCGGCCATCGCGACAAGGACCTGGGCGAGAGGTTTCCCGGAGCCGCCCTTAGCTGTTTTGGAAGCCTCAAGCAGGCACTTTAACGCAGCGTCGAATCCCCGGGAGACGGGGTTTCCGCCGCCTGCGGTCCCATAGCCAAGGCACTGCCCCGAGCCGTCCAGCAGGACCGCTCTTGTGGACGTTCCGCCGGCGTCTATTGCAAGAAAATTATGCATCGTTATCAATCTGTGCCTAGGTGTGACTTGACTTACATTGCATCTGATAATAGTTTTCATTATGTACCCATCAAAAAGAAATGGATTTTCAAATGTCGGCTTTCACGCATCCCCCCACGGCGGTCACGGCTGCCGGCGTCGTGAACCGCATCCAGGCCAAACTACCTGATATGCCGACTGCAATGGCCAAAATCGGGTCCTATCTTCTGGAGCACCCGCAGGCCCCCCTGGAGCTGTCCATCATGGAGTTGGCAGAGCAGACCAAGACATCCCCGGCCACGGTGACCCGTTTTTGCCGTTTGCTGGGTTACGCCGGGTACGTCCCTTTTCGCGTCAGCATCGCCTCGGACCTTGGCCGCAGTGACGCGCGGGAGTCGTGGAAAGCGGACATCGGCAGGGCCTTTGGCCCCGATGATTCGCCCCGGGACGTGCTGAGCACGCTGGTCAACGCCCATACCCGTTCACTGGCTGAGACCGCCGCCGTGATGGATCTTGGGTTGATGAACAAGATTGCCCGCCGCATTGCCATGAGCAGCCATGTGGACATTTACGGCATTGGCGGAAGTGCCGTCATGGCCAAGGAACTGCAGTCGCGGCTGTACCGGATTGGCATCAACGCCCACCACTGGTCCGAGGTTCACGCGGGCCTGACAAGCGCGGCCATCCAAGACAGCAATTCGGTGGCCATCGGCATCTCCAACACCGGACGGACCGAAGAAACCCTGCAGATGCTCCGTGAGGCCGGCGAGGCTGGCGCACTGACCGTCGCGTTGAGCAACAACCCCGGCTCTCCCTTGGCTGAGAGCGCCGACGAATCGATCATCACTTCGGTGCATGAGCAGTTCCTGCAACCGGATGACCTCTCGGCAAAACACGTGCAGTTGCTGGTTCTTGACCTGATTTACCTGCTCGTCGCCCAGGTGAATTTTGCCCAGACCACATCGAAGCTGGCCGCATCGGCAATGGCAGTCTCCCCCCACCGGCGACCCACCCGGGCCGCGCGCCTGGAAGTTGCCGCCAATCGAAGTGCGCGTGCCGCTGGAAGCGCAACGGGAAAAGGTGAAGCGCATGTCTGACTCCATCACTGCCTTCAGCCTGGAGGTTTCGCGCAGGCTTGAGGCGCTCACCGAATGGGCGGCCTCCGGCGGGCTCGACGAGGCTGCCGGCGCCATGGCTGAGGCGTTGGATGCAGGCGGCGTCATCCAGGCCTTTGGTACCGGCCACTCCGAGGCCTTTGCCATGGAAATTGCGGGCCGTGCCGGCGGGTTGATTCCCACCAGCAAGATTGCCCTGCGTGACTTGGTCCTGCACGGCCACCGGGATGTCTCCGAGCTGGACTCCCTTGAGGGCTCGGTTCTGGAACGGGAAACCGGCGTGGCGGAGGAACTGTTCGAACTTTCCCTAATCGATCCGCGGGACATCTTCATCATCGCGTCCAACTCGGGCGTGAACGGCTCAATCGTCGGCCTGGCACTGGCGGCCAGGGAACGCGGACACAAAATCATTGCCGTCACCAGCCTCGAGCACACCAAGGCTGTCGCAGCAAAGCATCCGAGTGGGATGCATCTCAGTGAGATCGCCGACATTGTTATCGATAACAGGGCGCCGTTTGGGGATACGACCCTGGAAGTTTCCGGCGGAGGAGGTGTTGGTGCTGTTTCCTCCATCACTGCGGCGTACATTGCGCAGCTGCTCACGATTGAAACCGTCCAGCGCATCGTCCGTGCGGGGAAGCAGCCGCCCATTTATGTTTCGGCAAATATTCCGGGCGGGGACGAACACAATACCGCATTGGTGGGCCAGTATGTTGGCAGACTCAGGCGTGATGCGTGACTCCAACTGCACGGAGTTGAAGTCGGCTGCAGCGCATGAAGTCAGCCGATCGAATTGCAGTGAAAGGCA
>JBBSQT010000300.1:0-3151 GCA_038243775.1 Actinomycetales bacterium
ATTGTTTTGTACGCATCAAGGTGCGCGAGCGGATCTCGACAAGGGATTTGTAAGCGAGCATTGGGCGATTGGCGCAGTGGTAGCGCGTTCCGTTCACACCGGAGAGGTCACTGGTTCGAACCCAGTATCGCCCACCCGAAGAAAAAGCCCCCTGACCAGCACAAACGCTGGCGGGGGGCTTTTTCGTGCCCGGTGCCATGGGCGTCATAAGCAGGTGGGGTTTAATGGGCCAGCTTAAGGCCCACGATGCAGCCAACCAGACCCAGCAAAAGCAATATCTTCACGACTGACACCGCTTCGGCGCCGGTGATCATTGCATACGTCACCGTCAAGGTCGCCCCGATGCCCACCCAGACCGCATATGAGGTTCCCACGGGAAGTGTGCGCATGGCCCACGCCAAACCGATCATGCTGAGGATCATTGCCACCAAAAACACAATGCTTGGTCCCAGTTTGGAAAAGCCCTGGCTCTTCCCCAGCGCAGTGGCCCACACGGCCTCCATCATCCCAGACACAACTAATACAATCCATGCCATGGTCAATGCTCCTTGGCGCCGTCTTGTCGCTGGCCGGGTACGGCGCACCTCGTCCGGGTGCCACATGGCACCGTCCATCTTGGCACAATCGACTCAAACCCCGAAAATCGGGGAAAAATCGTGTGCACGCCGCTATTGACAATGCGAGCACCGACACTATGCTGGAAAAAGTCGGGGCGTCAATGGCCCCAGGGACGAAGGGAGGTGCCTATTGTCTATTTTTGACGATGTTAAGGGCAAGGCAGCGGGGCTGATCAACGGCAACGAGGCAGCCATCATGAACGGCATCGAGAAAGCTGGCGACGTGATCGACAGCAGGACCGGTGACAAATTCAAGGACCAGGTTGATTCGGTCCAGAAGGCTGCCAACGGCTATGTTGACGGCACACGGAAGTAACCTGCCCTTCGCCCTATAATTGGCGTCAAAGAAGGCGTCGGTCCCGTCGAGAGACGGCACCGACGCCTTTTGACTTTAAGAAACCTCTCACTGGGGGAACTCGCCAGAACACTGACTATAGAGAGGCACTGCCAGACAGCCCGCCCCGCCCGGCCCGGCCCGCCCTGACCAGCCCGGCCCGCCCGCCCGGACATCTGGGGCACCAGGGTTACGCCCCGAGTGCCGGAGCTACCCCACGGGAGCAGGCGTGCCGGCCTCGCGGGCCAACGCCGTCAGCCGTGACACGGCGCGGAAATATTTCTTCTGGTACCCGCCGGTCATCATATCCGGGGTGAACAACTGATCCAGGGGCGCCCCGCTGGCCAGGATGGGGACATCCTTGTCGTACAACCGGTCGGCAAGAACCACAAAGCGCAGCGCAACCGACTGTTCGGTGATGGTGTGGACGTTTCGCCAGACGACGGCGTCGATCCCGCTGAGCAGCTGCCGGTAGCGGGAGGGGTGGACTCCGGCCAGGTGGTCCACGAGGACGCTGAAGTCATCCACGGCAACCGTGCCGTCGGGAAAGTCCTGGCGCATGCGCGCATCCAGGTCGCTGTTGGCAACAGGCTCAGGCGGGGTGGGCAGTCCGCGGTGGCGGAAATCCTCGCCGTCAATATGCAAAATCTCGAACTGGTCCGCGAGCACCTGGATCTCGCGCTGGAAATCCACAGCGGCGAAACGTCCATCACCCAGGGAACCCGGCAGGGTGTTGCTGGTGGCTGCCAACTTCACTCCGGCGTCGGCCAATTCACGCATGAGGCGCGACATCAGCACCGTGTCACCGGGGTCATCCAGCTCGAACTCGTCAATGCAGACGAGCTTGTAGGCGCTGAGTGCCTCCACCGTCTTGCGGAAGGAGAGGGCGCCCACCAGGTTGGTGTACTCGACGAAGGTGCCGATGGCCTTGGGCCCCTCCATCTCGTGCCAAAGTGAGGAGAGCAGGTGGGTCTTGCCCACGCCGAAACCGCCGTCCAGGTAAATGCCGGCCCGCCCGGCAGCACCCTTGGGCTTGCCATTGGCCTTGCCCTTGGCCTTGCCGCCGAAGAATTTGCGCAGCCCGCCCGCCGGCTTCTGCGCAGCACCCCTGGCAAAGTCCTGGAGCAAGGTCACGGCCTGAGACTGCGACGGCTGTGAGGGGTCGGGGCGGTAGCTGTCGAAGGAAACTTCACCAAAGCGCGGCGAGGGGACAAAACCCGCCAGCAGTTCATCCACGGAAACTGCCGGGCGGCGCGTGGAAAGTTGTTCAACCTGTACCAAGAAAAATTTCCGATCATCAAGAATTTTGGGCAGGCCCGTCATGCATCCCGCCGCTCACGGTCATAAGAATACCCGTGCCATATTGCGTTGGGTTAACGCCGGGAAGCATTCAGTGCCCCAACTCGTTACGCTGATAGTCAGGATCAGCTGCCGTCCCCCTTGCGCGACGGCGGGCCAATCTTCACCCCATGGCGGCAGAACCGTCCCGGACTTTCCCGGGCGGCACCAGCCAGGGCAGTTTATTTAGAAGGGGCATCATGCCAGTTGCAGCAGAAACAAACGAAAAGTTCGCCGAGTACGCCCATCCCGAGCGTTTGGTCTCCACCGAATGGCTGGCCGCCGCGTTGGCCGACGGGGCGCCAGCGGACGGCCGCTTTGTTCTGGTCGAGTCCGATGAAGACGTCCTCCTCTACGAGACCGGGCACATCCCGGGTGCCGTAAAGATTGACTGGCACACTGACCTGAACGACGACGTCACGCGCGATTACATCGATGGCGCCGCTTTTGCGCTGCTCGCCCAGGCCAAGGGCATCTCGCGTGACAGCACTGTCATTGTGTACGGGGACAAGTCGAACTGGTGGGCTGCCTACGCACTTTGGGTCTTCACCCTGTTTGGCCACGAGGATGTCCGCCTGCTCGACGGCGGCCGCGACAAATGGATTGCCGAGGGCCGTGAGCTGACCACCGAGCGCACGGCCGTCACGCCGTCGGCCAGCTACCCGGTGGTGGAGCGCAACGACGCCCCCATCCGCGCCTACAAGGACGATGTGCTGGCGCACATGGGCAATCCCCTGATCGACGTCCGTTCCACCGAGGAATACACGGGAGAACGCACCCACATGCCGGCCTACCCGCAGGAAGGCACCGTGCGTGGCGGCCACATCCCCACCGCCGCATCCATCCCGTGGGGCCGGGCCGC
>JBBSQT010000301.1:0-3117 GCA_038243775.1 Actinomycetales bacterium
GCCGAAATGGCAAACAGCTCGGCGCCGATGTCCACAATCCGGGCCAAAAAAGCCTGCCTGTATTCGAGCTTTCCCTGCCAGCGGCCCATGGCGTAAAACGTTTGGCGGGCCAGTTTGCGCGATTCCCGTTCCACGAAACGAAGGTGCTTGGCGAGCGGGCCGAAGTCATTGTAGGAGCGCGGATCCATGCCCTTGCCCACTACCAGCTGCGGCAGCCACTTGGCATAGAAGCCGCTGGCACCCACGGCGGCCCTGCCCTTTTCGGCCAGTGTTGCCGTGGTGGAGGCCAAGTCGCCCGCAGCGGCAAGATGGGCGTCCACTGCCTCGCGGGCGATCAGCAAGTGCATGATCTCTGTGGATCCCTCGAAGATCCGGTTGATGCGCAGGTCCCGCAAAAGCTGCTCGGCCGGGACGGCCCGCTCGCCGCGGGCAGCCAGCGACTCCGCCTTTTCATAGCCGCGGCCGCCGCGGATCTGGACCAACTCATCGGCGCACTGGTACGAGAATTCAGAGGACCAGAGCTTGGCCAGGGCTGCCTCGATGCGGACGTCTTTCATGCCGGCGTCGGCCAGTGCTGCCGAGAGCTCAAACACCGCTTCCAGCGCGAAGGTGGTGGCCGCCATGAACGCCAGCTTCTTGCCAACGGCCTCGTGCTGCCCCACGGGGTGGCCCCATTGGGTGCGGGCGTTTGACCATTCGCGGGCGATCTTCAGCGACCACTTTGCGGCACCGGCAGCCATGGCGGGGATGGACAGGCGTCCGGTGTTCAATGTTGTCAGGGCGATCTTCAGGCCCTGGCCCTCCCGGCCCAGGCGGTTTTCGGCCGGGACCCGCACCTGGTGAAAGCGGGTCACCCCATTTTCGATGCCGCGCAGCCCCATGAATTCGTTGCGGTTTTCAACCGTGATGCCCGGGGAATCCGCCTCAACCACAAACGCCGTGATGCCGCCGGTTTTGCGGCCGGCCGCATCCAGCCCCCGCGAGGGGACCTGCGCCATGACCACCACAAGTTCGGCAATCACGCCGTTGGTGGTCCAGAGTTTCACGCCGTCAAGGAGGTACTCGCGGCCGTCCTCCGACGGGACCGCGGAACACCCCATGCGGGCGGGGTCGGAGCCCACATCGGCCTCGGTGAGCAGGAACGCCGTCACAGCGCCCGCGGCACAGCGGGGCAGGAATCTTTGTTTTTGTTCGGCTGTGCCAAAAACCTTCACCGGTTCCGGCACACCAATGGACTGGTGCGCCGAGACGAGGGCGCCGAAGGCCGGATGGACGCTGCCCAAGATGGCCAGGGCCCGGCCGTAGTAGCTCAGGTTCAGGCCCAGCCCGCCATACTCGCGGGGGATTTTCATGCCGAACACCCCCAGCTCCGCCAGCCCGGCCAGGTATTCGTCAGGGATTTTCGCCTCCCGCTCCACGCGGGCCCCGTCCATGGTCCTGGCGTAGGCAGTCACCTTGTCCAAAAACTCCTCGCCGCGCCCGGTTTCCTCGGGGGAGGATTGCGGGTGCGGATGGATCAGGGAGAGGTCAAAATCGCCCAGGTACAGTCCCTTGGCAAAACTGGGCCGCTCCCAGGCGGATTCCCGGGCCGCTTCGGCCGCGTTTCTGGCATCCTCGGCAGTGACTTTCGTGGTGACTTTACTGGTGTCGGGGCCCGCCTCGGCGGCGTGGGTGCTGGGGGCGGCTGCATCCTGGCTCATGACGACCTCAATTCCGCCGGCGAAGCGGTGTTCTCGCTGCCGGCTATGGAGTGAAACCCTGTATTGCCTCGATGCTACGCGCCGGTAGGGGCACCCGCCAGAGCCCGGCAGGAGGATGGTCCGCTCCGCCTGCCGGCCATCAACGGGCGGCGTCTGTGTAAAAGTCTCCCAGCACCTGGCTAAACAGGGGCCGCAGGGCAGCCGGATGGGTGCCGCTGTCCCATTTTCCGGTGATCTGCGAGGTCAGTTCGTCTATCAGCGAAAGCCCGGCCGGCCAGCCTTCCGGGACACGCAGGAACCAGTCGAAACCTGTCGGGCGGGCAGGAACCCCCGCGTCGAGAAGGAAGGAGTTGACGACCTCGTCCACCAAGCGCCGGTCCGCGGCGGTGAAAGGCTCCACGGACCGACTCTCCACGCCGTCCTGGATGAGCGTTCGCCGCACCGTCCCCGCCGCACCGTCCCCGCCGCATCGGACTGGGCGACACGGCCAACATTCTCCGGACCGGCCGCCCACGCCAACAAGACAAGCCAGCCGGTTTCAGGCAGCAATTCCCAACGCTTTCCGGAGCTTTTGGTCCGTACCTGATCCCACATTTTCTCACCCCGTTCCATTTTCATTTCCCGCCTGCCCGACCTTGCCGGTGATGCCGCGTGCGGCGAGGTGGTTTTGCATCGTCCGCCCGGAGCGTCGGCAGGACGTCAATGCCAAACTCCGCACCCCGGTCCAGGACCTTTCCCACAGCACCCCTCACAGTGTGTGCGGGCGTTGCCAGGAAGTGAAGGCTCATTGGCCGGTTTTGCACAAGCGGAGGGTGAGGATTTGGAAGGGCCGAAGCGCCAGCGTGATGGACGGGTTCCCCCGGACCGACGGGTTCTCCGGGGCCAACGGGGCCGACGGAGACCCCGCGGCCAGGGGGCCGGGTGCGCCGGCGGCACCCAGGGTGAGGGATCCGGCGTCGTACGGCTGCTCCAGGAGGTTGTTTTCCTCCACGGAAGCGAGGGCGAACGAGACACTCAGCACCACTTTCGCCCGGGCCCCGAGGGGTTCGTAGAGGCGGACAATGACGTCGCCGCTGCGGTCATCGGCCAGCTTCACGGACTCGATGAGGGCAGCCTGCGAATCCGTTCGCACCAGCGGCTCAACTGGACGTCCGGTCCAATCGCCCGGCACCCCATGCCACGGCAGGTTCATGGCGTAGCCTGCGGCCGCGGCGTCGGCCACCCCTGCGCCCACCACGAGCCCGTACGTGAAGGAATGCGGCCCTTGGTCCGTGGTGGGGTCCGGGAATCGCGGCCCGCGCAGCAGCGACAGGCGGACCGTGGTGAAGCTGGCCCCATTAGTGCCTGGATGGCGGGAAACGTCGTGGCCGTACGTGGAATCGTTGATGACTGCCGCGCCGAAACCGGGCTCGCCCAC
>JBBSQT010000302.1:0-3105 GCA_038243775.1 Actinomycetales bacterium
AAAGCTTTCTGGTGGGAGGTGCCCAGAGCCTGGACGTGGACCAGGTTGCCGCAGGGGAGGCAGAGCTCACGTACGGGCAGAGCGTCACGGATGCCTGCATGGACTGGGATGTCACCGCAGAGGTGCTGGGCAACCTGGCCCGCAGCTCACGCGCCCGTCGCGAGGGCGCCGCGGCATAAGTGGCGCGAGGGCGCCGCGGCATAATTGGTAAGCGGGGGGCCGCGGACGCTCTGGGTGGTGGAACCGCTGCTGGCCTGGATGGTGACGGCACCGGCGGGTTGAATCGTGGGCATCTCCGTCATCGACCGGCGGTGGGCAAGCCGCCGTCGTGCCAAGGCCGGCCAGCAGCAGACCAAGGCCGGCCAGCAACTGGCACAAGTTATTCACATTGGCCCCAGCAGCACCTAAAGTTAGCGTTTAGAGCGCACTCGGACCGGGACGCCCAGGCGGACAGCCTTTAGTGAAATGGACATGACAGCCATGGCGCAGGAGCAGAACTTCTCCGATGTGAACTACCTGACGGTGCAGGAAGTCGCCGAGCTTATGCGTGTGTCCAAGATGACGGTGTACCGGATGGTGCATGCCGGTGAGCTGCCCGCCGTCCGTTTTGGCAGGTCATACCGGGTTCCTGCCAATGCCATCGAGAGTTACTTGCGCTCGGCAGTGGTGGAAGGCACAGGGACGCAGGGAAACCCCGGTTCGGCGCATACAGGGTAAAGGCGGTACCCTAGGAAAGATCCATTTTCGGCTTTGACCGATTCCTGAGATCGGTCGACCTAATCGTTACGGCCTCAATAGAGGCTGTTCTATGCAGTTTGTGAGGAACTTTCATGGGTTCAGTAGTTAAGAAGCGCCGCAAGCGGATGTCCAAGAAGAAGCACCGCAAGCAGCTTCGCAAGACGCGTCACCAGCGTCGCAACAAGAAGTAAATCTTCTTATTCTTCAAAAGCACCCGTTCACCCCTGTGGTGGGCGGGTGCTTTTTTTGCTCCGTGTACGACGACGGATGGGCTGGCAGTGGGGAAGCGGGGCAGTGGCGAAGCGGGGCGGTTGGGACGTGGGCGGGGCAAACGGGTGGCAGCGCCGGTCAGCGCTTGCGGACCATCGAAATGCCCTTCCAGAGTCCGTAGACAACACCGGCGCCAGTGGCGGCCTTAAGGCCCAATGTGGCCGCGCGGCGCCCGGAACGGTAGTCGTAAATGGGCCAGTTGTTATCGCGGGCATGCTTGCGCAACCTGGAATCGGGGTTGATGGCCACCGGATTGCCCACGGCTGTCAGCAGGGGGATGTCATTGAAGGAGTCGCTGTAGGCCCAGCATTTGGACAGGTCGAGGCCTTCCGTTTCAGCCAGCGCGTACACGGCCCGTCCCTTGGCCGGGCCATGGAGGATCTCGCCGACCAAGTGGCCGGTGTAGATGCCGTCGTCAACTTCAGCCACGGTGCCAAGTGCGCCGGTCAAACCCAGCCGGGAAGAAATAACTGAGGCAACCTCCACGGGCGTCGCCGTCACGAGCCACACCTGGCGGCCGGACTTGAGGTGCTCCTGCGTCAAGGCACGGGTGCCGGGCCAGATCTTGGAGACGATCATCTCGTCATAAACTTCTTCGCCCAGCTGGCGGATGAACTCGGTGCTGATGCCGGCGGCAATTTTCTGGGCCGAATCCTGAACGGAGTGGACATCGCTCATGTTTTCACCGCGCAGAATAAACTTGGCCTGCTTCCAGGCGAATCCCGCCACGTCGCCTAAGGTAAACGCGCGTTTTTGATACATTTTCCGGGCGACGTGGAAAAGGCTGGCACCCTTCATCAGGGTGTTGTCCACATCGAAAAAAGCCGCCTCACCCTGGTGCTGCGCAGCAGTCGAGGAGGCCTCGGCACTGTAGGTAGTCACGTTGGGCATGGAATGAGTCTAGTCAATGCTGCACCCGTCCGCCCCTTCCGCCACTTGCTGCGGGTGATAACCGTGGGCAAAGTTTCATCACCTTGCACCCGGCGGCACGGTAAAGGCCCGACCGCGGCGGCTGGCTGTGTGCGCGCCTTCCCATTGAGTACCGTTGTAGGCATGGAATCTGATGCAACTCCCACCGCGCAAAAACCAGGCACGCCCAAAGTTCCGCTGCTGCAGCTCGTGACACGGTCGGGGTGCCACCTGTGTGAGAACGCCCGCGAGGTTGTGGCAACCGTGGCCGGCCAGCTGCAATTGCGCTGGACCGAGGTCAGCCTTGACGAATATCCCGAGCTGACCGAACGCTACGGCGAGGAGGTCCCGGTGGTTTTGGTCAATGGGATCCAACGCGATTTTTGGCACATTGACCCGATCCGTCTGGGCAACATCCTCAGCCAGGCCCTGACCGGCGGCTAGAATCGGCGGCCTGGCGAGGCCGCCGGGTAGTCCTGATCACGCCTGATTTTGGTTATGGCTTGGCCGAGGTCATACAGTGGTTGCAGGCCGGCAAAAACCTTGCGGACTTGTTTCCACAGGCGGGATTCGGCCTGATTTTTGTAGAATGTGAGTGAAATTTTGATCCCAGCGCAGACACCGGAGGAGCGGGCGGCCGAACCGGCCCGGCAATTGCCCCCTGCCACGGTGTCGCGCTTGACGCTTTACCTGCGCACTCTCAACGCGCTGTTGGCCGAGGGTGCTGAAAGTGTTTCCTCGGAGGCCTTGGCCGAGTCGGCAGGCGTGGGTTCCGCCAACGTGCGCAAGGACCTGTCCTATCTGGGCTCCTATGGGACCCGCGGAGTGGGCTATGAGGTGGCCAACCTGAGCCGGCAAATTGCCCAGGCACTTGGGCTGACGCATGAATGGCGTGTGGCGATCGTCGGCGCGGGCAACTTGGGCCGGGCCCTGGCACGGTACGCCGGTTTCGAATCTCGGGGCTTCGACGTTGTGGCGCTGCTGGACGCCGACCAGATGATCGTCGGCACCGAAATCGGCTGGCTTCGCGTCAGCGACGTGACAAACTTGGAAAGTGTGGTTGCCTCAACACGGGCCAACATGGTGGTGCTGGCGCTGCCCGCCGAAGTGGCCCAATCCGTGTGCGACCGGGTGGTCGCTGCCGGTGTGCACAGCATCCTCAGCTTTGCCCCCGTCGCGCTGGGCGTT
>JBBSQT010000303.1:0-3096 GCA_038243775.1 Actinomycetales bacterium
ACCGGAACCTACGCCGTCCTCACGCTTGTCACCGCCGTGATTGGCGGGCGGTGGACCGATGCTGTGGGCCGGCGCAAACCATTTGTCATGGTCTCATCCGCAATAATTGCCCTCGCCGCCCTCATCCTCGCCTTCTTCCCCCCGTGGACTGGGGCACTGGTCGGCGCGGCCGTGCTGGGCACTGGGTACGGCGTTTATCTGGCCGTTGATTTTGCCCTCCTCACGCAGGTGCTGCCGTCGGCGGCCAGCCGCGGCAAGGACATGGGGGTCATCAATGTGGCGAGTTCACTCCCGCAGGTGATTGCACCTATGATCGCCTGGCCGCTCGTGGCTTTTCTGGGCGGCTATGTCACCCTGTATGTGGTCGCGGCCGTCATCGGCCTGCTGGGCGCCGTCTTCGTCGTGAAGATCAAGGGGGTCGATTGATCCATGCCCCGACAGAAAAACCCAATGACACTGTGTCACTATGACCTTGACAGAGTGTCACTAACTTTGATTAGCTAAGGTAACCTTAACCTAATTCCGGAGTTGATCATGTCTGCACCCGCAGTTGAATCCGTCTCGCTTGAAACCCCTGCCGGACTGTCGCAGGAGCTGAAAACCCACACCGCAGCTGCGCACACGGCCGCCGAAGATTCCACCTTTGTTGCAGAACTGATGGGCGGCACTCTGGATGCGGCGGCACTCGTGAGCCTGCTTGACCAGAGCCTGGTCATTTACAGGGCGATGGAAACTGCTCTCGCCGCCCACATTGACCACCCGCAACTTGGTGCGTTCATCGACCCTAAACTGGCACGCGTTGCCGCACTCGAAGCCGACATGGCCTACCACCACGGTGAAGACTGGGAGGCGCAGCTGGCCGACGGTCGCATTGTGATCATGCCCGCCACCAACGCCTACGCCGATGCCCTGACCGTCCTGGGCCGTGAATCCATTGAGTTCCTGTTGGCCCACCATTACGTGCGCTACATGGGCGACCTCTCTGGCGGCCTGATCATCCAGCGCCTGGTCCAGCGCCACTATGGCGTTGCCGATGAGGGCCTGAACTTCTACGCCTTCGATGAGATAGCCAAGCCCAAGCCGTACAAGGATGCCTACCGCGACCTGCTCGACGCTACCGACTTCAGCCGTACGCAGAAGGACGCCATCCTGAACCATGCAAGCGAGTCCTTCGAGCTCAACCGCGCGGTATTCGTGGACCTGGACGCAGCCCGTCAGAACGCCGTCTAAGCGGCAGCTGTTTGGCAGGCCAACCACCCAGCACAACCCGGGACGGCGGCGGCGCCCACGTGCCGTCGTCGTCCCTCCTTTAAGAGATCCCACAGTCACCGATGCGCCAGCTTTGTGGCCCGGTGCCGCTATCTTTGTGCAGCCACCTGGTACTGGGCATCAGCGAAGACGGTTTCATAGCGGGTGCCCGGGAAACGCTGCTCCGCCTCTTCCGCGGCCGTTGTGCCGGAGCTGTCGGGGAGGCCGGAGACGTCGACGAGCACGTACTGCGGGGCAGGATTCTTGTTGCCAATCCAATAAACCTCGGTGCGGTCCACCAGATAGCTCATGAGTGAAATGTCTGTCTCGACGGTAACGCCATCGGGCACGGCCGCCAGGGCTGCCTCGGAAGAAGCCGCCGTGGTGAGCGGGAAGTTCTTGGCCGGCTCCAGCAACATCCCAAACGCGTATTGGCTGCTCAGGGTCAAGGAAATCAACAGCATGGCGGCACCGAGGAGCTGTCTGAGCCGGGCGGAGTCGAGGGCCTTGCGCCGAGACAGCGCGTCGATCGCGGCGATGAAGACAATCGGCATGAGCACCGCGCTGTACTGCCATTCCTGCCCCCAGTAAACGGGCAAATCAGAGAGGAAGCGCCACGCAAGGGTAGGCAGCACGATCAGCACCAGCGGTGAGAACAGGAACAGCCCGACGGTGATGGCAGCAAGCAGAAGCACCGTGATGACCTTGGTCGGGTGGAACAGCGATGCCGGGTCACCAAGCAGGCGTCCGACGTCGAGCTGGCTCTGGTACGCCCATTCAGCGCCCGGGTTCATGGCCGGCAGGATCACCTTGGTGGCGAGGGCAAACCAGCCCACGCCCCACGCCGCCAGCCAAAGGCCGGCAGGGGTCCGGGCCCTGAACGCCATGACAAGGCCAATGACAAGCACCGTCAGGCCCAAGTCTTCCTTGACGAAGACCAGCAGGGAAGCCCAAGCCCAGGCTGACCGCCACCGCTCCTCAAGCACGGCAACGAGTGCCAATGCCAGAAGCGGCACGGCGAAGGCAACCTCGTGGAACTGCGAGTCGATCGCTGACTGCAGGCCCCAACTCAAGGCATAGGCGGCACTCAGGCAGATTCCGGTGAAATTTCCGAAGCGCTTAACGGCCAGCCGGGCAATGACCGCCACGGAAAGTGCTAGCAGCAGGTTTTGCGCCACAAGCAGCGTGAAGGCGTGGGGGAAAGCCTTATAGATGGGGCCAAGTAAAACCAGCAACGGATGGAAATGGTCTCCGAGAAGGTTGTAGCCCTCTCCCTTCAGGCTGACAATGGGCGGGCTGAAATTGGCGTAAGCCTTTGCCAGTTGGGTAAAAATGCCCAGGTCCCAGGAGCGAATGGTGTAACTCTGCCATTGCAGCCACGAGAAAACAGAGTAAAGGGCAAAGGTCAAAATCCCCAACAGGGCTGCAATCGCCCATGGGGTGGTAGCGGCATGGTGCGACAGCGAAGGGCGCCTGCCGGTCGGTTGGTGTGGGGCTGCCGGATCATTGATGGTGCCGGAGCCCAGGGCCTTTTGCGCAGTGGTCACAGTGAAAGTCTAAGCCTGCTACTGAAAGCACCTCGCGTGGGCGAGGGGTCGTCTTCTTTGCCGGAGGCAGTCCCACGGTATGTGCGGAGGTGGCAGGGGCCACGGCGTCGATGGCCTATTGGTAAGCCGGGGTGAGCGGTTTTTCGGTCAACACCGGGTCTTTAGGTGCGTTTTTTGGGTTGTTTGGTGATGAGTTTTTTGAGCCATTTGGGGTAGCGGGGGCGTGGGGCGTCGTTTAGGGGTGGTTCCTGGTAGGTGCCGGAGGGGGTGATCCAGCCGATGCGCCCGTCGCTGGTGGGCT
>JBBSQT010000304.1:0-3081 GCA_038243775.1 Actinomycetales bacterium
GACCTTTTCCCGGCGTTCGGCCGCCGGAACCCCATGCACGGTCAGCGGTTCCGCCACGAGGTCCTGGACGGGAAGCCGGGGGTCGAGGGAGGCCATGGGGTCCTGGAACACCACCTGGATGTCGCTGCGCAGGGCCCGGCGTTCCTTGGCGTTCAGGGCTGCCACATCCGTGCCGTTGACGGTGATGCGGCCCTCCTGCGGCTTGGCCAGTTCCAGGATTTCCATGATCGTGGTGGATTTTCCGCACCCCGACTCGCCCACGATGCCCAACGTCTGGCCGCTGTGCAGCTCAAAGCTGACCCCGTCCACGGCCCGCACCATGCCAATCGTGTGCTTGAACACCGAGCCCTTGGTCAGCGGAAAGTGCCGCTTGAGCTCATCCACCGCCAACACTTTGTGAGGTTCGACGTCGGCCCGTTCCGCAGGTGCCACGGCCGCCGGCACCGGGTAGAGGTGCGCCCGGTCCAGGATTCCGCCCGCTATTTCCTCCACCCGCAGGCAGGCGGAGGCGTTGAGCGGATCGCCATGGATGGGAAACAGCGGCGGTTCGGTGGCAAGGCAGGCGGGCATGACGACGGGGCAGCGCGGGGCAAACGGGCAGCCCGGCGGCAGCTGGTCCAGCTGCGGCGGCCGACCTTCCAGCGGCACCAGCCGCTGGTGTCCGGCCGTTGCCAGGTTAGGCATGGAACGCAGCAGCCCGATCGTGTACGGCATCGACGGGGTGTGGAAAACCTGGCGCACCGTGCCGGTCTCCACGATGCGCCCGGCATACATGACAGCAATCCGGTCCGCGTTGCCGGCCACCACGCCCAGGTCGTGGGTGATGAGCACCACGGCCGCCCCGGTCAGGTCCTTGGCCTTCTGCAGCACCTCCAGGATCTGGGCCTGGATGGTGACGTCCAGCGCCGTTGTGGGCTCATCGGCAATGATCAGCCGCGGATTGTTGGCGATGGCAATGGCAATCATGGCGCGCTGGCGCATGCCGCCGGAAAATTCGTGCGGGAAGGCCTGGGCGCGCCGCTCGGGGTTGGGGATGCCCACCACCTTCAGCAGTTCCACGGCCCGCACGTTGGCCGCGAGCTTGGAGAGCTTGGCGTCGTGGAGCTGGAGCGCCTCGGCGATCTGGGAACCGATCGTGTAGACCGGGGTCAGGGCGGAAAGCGGGTCCTGGAAGATGATGGAAATTCCGTCGCCGCGCAGCCGTGACATGTCCCTGTCGCTGCGGCCCAGCAGCGACTTCCCCTCGAAGAGGATGTCCCCGCCAATCTGGGCCGAGGACGGCAGCAGCCCCATCACCGCCAGCGACGAGACTGACTTTCCCGAGCCCGACTCCCCCACGATGCCCAGGAATTCGCCCTTGTCCACGTGGTAATTGACCCCCCGCACGGCCTGGACGGCACCGCCGGGCTGCGGGAAGGTGACGGTCAGGTCGCGCACGTCCAGCAGGTGTTGCGGGGAGTTCGACGGCGGGAGGTCCAGTTGGGTGGTTGGCGCGCCGGCGCTGCCGGGCACGGTTGTTGGCAGGCGGGGCTTAATCACGGTTTACTCCGGAAGTCGGGTCGACGGCGTCGCGCAGTGCATCTCCAATGAGGCTGGCGCACAGAACGGTGAAGACAAGGATGGCTGCGGGGAAGATGAACAGCCAGGGGCGGGTGGCTGCGGCGCCCTGGCCGGCGGCCAGGAGGGTGCCGAGGGAAACATCCGGGGCTTGGATGCCGAAGCCGAAGAAGCTCAACGTCGTTTCGCTGAGGATGGCCCCGCCCACGCCGAGGGTGGCGTCGATGATGAGCAGCGAGGAGACGTTGGGCAGCACGTGGCGGCGGATGATCGTCCAGGTGTCCACTCCCATGAACCGGGCGGCCTTGATGAAGTCGCGTTCGCGCAGCGACCGGGTTTGGGCGCGGATGACCCTTGCCATGATCATCCAGCCGAAGGCGGCCAGCAGGAAGATCAGCGCCACCCACGAGAGTGACTTGAATATGGGGCTCAGGAGGATGAACAGGAACAGGCTGGGCAGCACCAGCAGCAGGTCGATGACCCACACTATGGCCCGGTCCCACCAGCCGCCGAGGTATCCCGCCACGGCGCCGACGATGCCGGCGACAATAGCCGCCAGCGGCCCGACCAGCAGCCCGATGACGAGTGACTTGCGCAGTCCCACGATGGTTTGGGCGTAGATGTCCTCGCCGATGTCGCTGGTGCCGAACCAGTGCAGCGTGGTGGGCGGGGACCCCATGTTGTAGATGTCCAGGTCCGTGTAGTTCCAGGCGTTGGGGACCAGGCCGAAGATGGCCCACAGGATAACGGCGCCCAACCCCACGAGGCCGATCCAGAAGCGCGGGGTGCTGCGCAGCCTGGATATGACCAGGCGCAAGCGCGAGACCGGTTTGCGCGAGTGGACGATTTCTTCGGGGGCGGCCGGGTCAATGGCCGCTTCTGCGTCGAGCATGGACATGGTCACACCCTCACTCTCGGGTCAAGGGCGGCATAGACCACGTCGGAGAGGGTTCCGGCGATGAGGATCAGGACCGCGTTGAAGAGGATGGCGCCGGTGAAGGCGTTGATGTCGCTTTGCGAAATCGCCTGGACAAGCATTTCCCCCATGCCGTGCCAGCTGAAGACCAGCTCCGTGACGGCGGCACCGGCCAGGACCGTGGCGAAGGAGTAGGCGAAGTAGGTGGACATGGGGATCAGGGCCACGCGGACACCGTGGCGGACCAGTGCGGAACCGCGTGTGCGGCCCTTGGACCGTGCGGTGCGGATGTAGTCGGCCGAAAGCACGTCCAGCATGGCGCTGCGCTGGTAGCGGGAATAGCCTGCCGCACCCATGAGGGCCAGGGAAATGGTGGGCAGCAGCAGGTGTGCGGCCCGGTCCCAGAACTGGACCCACCAGCCGCCGTCGAGCCCTGCCGTGTACTCCCCGGTAAAGTTGATGAGCTGGAGTCCCAGGGTGTTGTTGAGCACGGTTGCCGCGATCATCAGCAGGATGCCCAGGACAAAGGAGGGGGTGGCGAGAATCGTGAAGGAGGCATAGGAAATGGCCTGGTCGCTGACCTTGTACTGGCGTACGGCGCCCCAGAC
>JBBSQT010000305.1:0-3071 GCA_038243775.1 Actinomycetales bacterium
ACAGTGCCCAGTGGGCCAGCATCACCGTCATCGAAGCGGCCACCGGCAGGGTCGTGGCCCTGGCCGACAGCGACTCCTACGACCCCAACGACGTGGGCGCCTCGGATCCCAAAAATATTGGTTCGCGCACGGTGAGTTCCGTCGTCGAACCGGGCTCCACGAGCAAGATCATGACGGCGGCCGCCCTCGTGGAGGAAGGGCTGGCCAAGCCCCTGAGCCATTACCTGGTGCCGCCGGTGCTGACCATTGACGGTCAGACGTTCTCCGACTCCTTCACCCACGGCACGGAGCAGCGCACCCTGGCCGGCATCATCTCCGACTCAATGAACACGGGAACCGTCATGGCCGGTTCCAAGCTCAGCCTGAAGCAGCGCTATGACTACATGCGCAAATTCGGCGTCGGTGAAAAAACCGGCATCCAGCTGCCCGGCGAAAGTCCGGGCATCCTGGCGGACTGGCAGAAGTGGGACGGCCGCCAGCGATACACCGTGCTGTTCGGTCAGGGCGTGGCACAGACACCCCTGCAAACCACCATGATCTTCCAAACCATTGCCAATGGCGGCGTCCGGCTAAAGCCCACCATTGTGGACTCCTTCACCAAGGCCGACGGAACCGTTGAAAAGGTGGCGCAGGCGCCCGGGGTCAAGGTCCTCAGCCCGCAGACGGCCCAGGATGCCCGGGACATGCTGGAAGGCGTGGTCACCATGACCGACTACAAAGTGGTCAACATTCCCGGCTACCGCACCGGCGGCAAGACGGGAACGGCGGAGGCCCCGGCGGACAACGGCGTTGGCTTTGACGGCTACACGGCCTCCTTCATCGGCATGGCCCCCATGGAGGATCCCAAGTATGTGGTGGGCATTACCGTCCAGCGCCCGCAGGGTGACATCTACGGTGTCACCCAGGGGTATACGTTTAATCAGGTGATGGGACAGGTGCTGCGAAGCTTCGATGTGCCGCCGTCAACCAGCCCGCCCGTGAAACTCCCCAAGTTCTACAAGTAACCAGCTCCGCCCACCAAGGTCCAGCGCCATCCCGAACCATGAAGAGGATTCCAAGCACGTGCCTGCGAACAACCCGCCCGCCCCGTTGCGGCCTGCACACCACCACGGTGCGACACTGGCGCAGCTGGCCGATCTGGCAGGGGCCCCGGCCACCGCCAGCGCCGCCGCAACCGTTGCAAGCGGGGTCAGCCTCGACTCGCGCACCATCGTCCCGGGAGACCTTTACCTGGCCCTGCCCGGTGCCAAGGCCCACGGTGCACAATTCGCCGGTGCTGCCGTTGCCGCCGGCGCCATTGCGATTTTGACGGACGACGCCGGTGCCCGCCTTCTGGGTGAAACTTCCGGTGTTCCCGTCCTCACCGTGGCAGATCCGCGCGCCGCCACCGGTGCTGTGGCCGCCGCCATTTATGGCACCTCCGCCAGCACCGCAGGCGGTGCCAGCGGACTGGACCTGTTTGCCGTGACAGGCACCAACGGCAAAACCACCACCACATACTTCCTGAACTCGCTGCTGCAGGCGCTGGGCAACACCACCGGCCTGATCGGCACCATCGAAATCCTGGCTGGCGGCGAACCCATCCCCAGCAAACTCACCACACCCGAATCCACCGACGTGCACGCACTGCTGGCCCTCATGGCGGAAAAGGGCCTGGGCGCAGCCTCCATGGAGGTCTCCTCACACGCCCTCGCGTTTGGCCGGGTCGATGCGGTGGACTTCAACGTGGCCGGCTTCACCAACCTCACCCAGGACCACCTGGACCTGCACGGGAACATGGAAGGGTACTTCGACACCAAGGCCGCCCTGTTCACCCCGGCCCACGCCCGACACGCCGTCATCACGGTTGACGACGGGTGGGGGCGCCTCATGGCCCAACGGGCAACCATCCCCATGGTCACCCTCTCCACCACGGACGCCGGCACCGGCACACCCACCACCGCAGCCGAAGAAGAGGGCGCCGAAGATTCAGTGTCGGCCGACTGGTCGGTGCGCGAGGTGCGCCGCGACGGGATCGGCTCCCGCTTCACCCTGACAGGTCCCCACGGTGCGCGGCTGGAGGCCCGCACCGGACTGCCCGGAGGCTTCAACGTCTCCAACGCCGCCCTGGCGTTGGTCATGGTGGCCGCCCACCTGCTCTCACAAGTCGGGGGCGGGGGGTCCGGCGTCGACCATCAGGAAGCGGTGCTGGCCACCCTCCAGGAGGCACTGGAGAGTCACGACCCCTTCACGGTCGAGGTGCCCGGGCGCATGCAGCTGGTGGGCACGGCCCCGGTGGCCGTCGTCGACTTCGCCCACAACCCGGACGCCCTGGAACGTGCCCTTGACGCGGTCCGGCCCGTGACGCCCGGTGCCAGGCTGATCGCCGTCTTTGGCGCCACGGGGGAGCGGGACGCCACGAAACGCCCCATCATGGGCGCCGTCGTGGCACGCGGCGCGGACGTGGTCATCATCACTGATGACGACCCGCAC
The DNA here is from genome assembly GCA_038243775.1 of Actinomycetales bacterium. Taxonomy (GTDB): domain Bacteria; phylum Actinomycetota; class Actinomycetes; order Actinomycetales; family Micrococcaceae; genus Specibacter. Next base: position 2,473 of record JBBSQT010000305.1, read on the forward strand.
GACGAGGACCCGGCAGCCATCCGCGCCGACGTCCTTGCCGGCGCCCTGGCAGCCAATGAGCAGGAGCGTCTGGACCGGGTCGTGGAAGAGGTGGGGCTGCGCGCCGATGCCATAGCCCGCGCCGTTGCACTGGCCACCCCGGCCGACGTGATTCTGCTCGCAGGACGCGGCCATGAAGTTTTCCAAGAGGTCAATGGGGTCAATATTTCCCTCGACGACAGGGCTGAACTGCGCGCCGCACTGGCCGCGCGCGGATTCCCGCTCACCAATGCAAGCACGATAGAGTCCTCAACTAATGATTGATTTTTCAGCAGCCCAAATTGCCGAACTCACCCGCGGCACCCTCACCGCCGCCACCGACCCCGCCCTGCGCATCAACGTGGCACTGATCGCCACCGACTCCCGCGAGCTGGTGGCCGGGGGCATGTACGTGGCCAAGGCCGGCGAGCATGCGGACGGGCACGACTTCCTCGCCGCGGCCTTTGCCGCCGGGGCCGTCCTGGCGTTGGCGGAGCGTGAGGTTGCCGCGGACGACGCCGGTGCTTCCTTCCCGGCTGTCATCGTCCCCGACGCGGTCCTCGCCATGGGTGACCTCGCCG
>JBBSQT010000306.1:0-3071 GCA_038243775.1 Actinomycetales bacterium
ATTTCTATTTCCTTCTGAAGTTGGAGATTCCGCCCGACCTTCGGGCCTCCGTGTACGGTGTAAGTCCGCTTCTCCAGAAAAGCGACGTCTCCCCGAGGGGCGGCATCGCTTCAACTACAAAAAACGCAACACTACAACTGCGTCTAAGTATACATGCGGATATCGTTCGTGCCACTTTTGACTGAGAGGTGCATCACTTGGCCCGTAATATTTCCTTTACATCGGGCAAAAATCGTTGAGATTCCGCGGTTCCTGCGCCGTGCATTGCGATCTGTCACTCAGTGGTCACAAACATTTCCCGGGCATGTCGGCTGTACGTGGCGTCATCTTGACCATGGACGACGCCGGCCCCGGGCACCTGGGGCGCGCAAAGGGCCTGACGTATAGTTGGGCGCAGCGTGCCGCGGGATTTGCTGCGGCGCGCATTGGGGACACGGCGAAGAACGGAAGGGACGGCTGATGCGCGGCACCAGTGCCACCCTCCGAATCGCGGCCCGCCTGGTGATTTTGGCCCTGGCATCAATTTTTCTGGTGGTTCTTGGCTGCACGGGGGCGCAGGCGGCAACCGCCGCACCGGCCACCTCGATCGCCGGACCGGGTACGTTGACCGTGACCTCCTCCGTGATTCCCTCCGGGCATGAACGCCCCGCCTGCGGTCCCGGACGGGACAAGGCACGGGTTGAGCACAACGCCACCAGCCCCGGCCAGTCACTGCTGCAGCCCGACCCGGGAGCATCAAGCGCAGTCCTGCTCCGCACCGCACCCCTGGAGCCGGGGCTGGCACAGCGCTCCGGACGAATCCCCACAGCACTGACCCATCTCGATCTGGGAATTGTACGGACGTAGACCGGACGCTGCCCGCACCCGGCTGAGCCCAACAGGCATCGGCGGGTGACCGGCGTCGAACGTGTCCCTATATATACAGAGGCATGGCGCCCTGCCGGCCCGCGACCACCGCGGCCGCTGCCGTGATGCGCCTGCGCGATCCCGAAAGAATTTCATGACTGCAAAGATAACCAAGAGCACACCGCGCAAGACCCGAAACATTGTCCTCGCGTTCACTGCCGCCGCCGTCCTTGTCCTGACCGGTGTTTTTGTGGGCGAAGCGGCCCAGCAGAACCGTCTGGAAGCGGCAGGGTCGACGGCGCAAGAAGCGGGCGGGACCGGCAATCCTGCGGCGACGGAACTGAACCTGGAGCGCCGCAAGGAAGGCGACCCCCTGGCCGTCGGTGCGCTCGACGCCCCCGTGGTGATGGTTGAATATTCGGATTTCCGCTGCCCGTTCTGTGGCGCGTATGCCCGCAAGACGCAGCCGGAGATCATCAAGAAGTACGTTGACAGCGGCCAGCTGCGCATTGAGTGGCGCGATCTGCCGATGCTGGGCGAGGAATCGGTCAACGGAGCGGTGGCGGCGCGGGCCGCAGCCGAGCAGGGCCTGTTTTGGGAGTTCAACGACGCCATTTATGCTGCTGCACCGGAGCGCGGCAAGGCGGAGTTGAACGATCAGGAACTGCTGGCCCTTGCCGGGCGGGTCGGCATTCCGGACATGGCGAAATTCACAACAGACATGAAGAGTCCGGAGTTGTTGGCGCTGGTGAAGGCGGACCTTGCCGAAGGCACCGGTCTGGGACTGAACAGCACGCCGACGTTTGTCATCAACAACCAGGCGATTCCGGGGGCCCAGCCGATGGAAATCTTCACCCAGGTCATTGAGGAAGCCCTGGCGAAGGTGAAGTAGCCGTGGATATTGGATACACGGGTGCATTGCTGGGCGGCTTCCTCACCCTGCTGAGCCCGTGCTCGGTCATGCTGCTGCCAGCCTTCTTCGCCTACGCCTTTGCCAGTCCGGGCAAACTGATGGGCCGCACGGCGCTGTTTTATGCGGGGCTGCTGACCACCCTGGTCCCGCTGGGCCTGCTGGCGGGATTTGTTGGCTCGCTGCTGCTGGAAAACCGGACGTTGTTGATCACGGTCGCGGCGGCTGTTGTGATTCTCATCGGCATCCTGCAAGTTTGGGGCGTGGAATTTCCGGGGCTGAGCCGTCGCGCCGGGGCCGACGGCACCTCCGCGGTCTCCGTTTTTGTCCTTGGCTCTGTCTACGGGGTGGCCGGCGTGTGTGCCGGCCCCATCCTGGGTTCCGTGCTGGCGGTGGCCGCGGCGGGCGGCAACCCGGTGTACGGCGGGATCATGTTGGCAATTTTCGCACTCGGCATGGCGCTGCCGCTGGGCATCCTGTCCTTGTGCTGGACCAGGCTGCGCCTGGGCCAACGCGGCTGGCTGAAACCCCGCCGCTTCCGGCTGGGGCCGTGGGAGAACTCGGTGTGGATGGTGGTTTCCGGCGTGCTGTCCATCGGGATCGGGGTGCTGCTGCTGGCAACGCAGGGCACGTCCTCGCTGGGCGGGGTGCTGAGCATTGATGCCCAGTACGAGGCGGAGTCGTGGGTTGCCTCCTTCTCCTCCGGCATTTCCAACCTGTGGTTCGGGGTGGCGGCAGTGGTGGTCCTGCTCGTCGCGGGAGGGCTGTACCTGTGGCGGTCCCGGCGGGCGGCGCGGGTTGGTGAATCCGTGCAGGAAGCGGGGCGGCGATGATCGCTGTCCTGTCCACCAATCTGCGCGGCTGGCCGCTGCGCCGCTGGCTGGCGGGCGCCGGCGTGGCGGTGCTGGTGTACGTGGTGGTGGCCATCCCCACCGTGCTGATTCCCAACTCCTTGTTCAATCGCGAGGTGCCGCCCACGTGGTGGTCTTATGCCGCCCTCGGCGCCAGTGCGCTGCTGACAGGGCTGCTCGCGGCGACGTACGTGGCCTCTCCGATTGAGCGCACGGGCGCCACGAACAAGGCCGGCCTGTTTGGCTCGGTGCTGACGTTCTTCGCCGTGGGCTGCCCCGTCTGCAACAAACTGGTGCTGCTGGCGCTGGGGACCACCGGTGCGATGAAGTTCTTCGAACCCGTCCAGCCCCTGCTCGCTGTGTTCTCGGTCGGCCTGCTTGTCTGGGCCCTGGTCCGCCGGATTTCACAGGAGAACGCCTGCAAGGTCCCGGCGGCATGTGAGGAGCGGCGGGCATAGCTGCAG
>JBBSQT010000307.1:0-3043 GCA_038243775.1 Actinomycetales bacterium
GCGATGATGGCGTTGGCGGCCTCGATGCGGAACTTGGGCTTGGCCGTGCGGGCGGGTGCGCCCCGGCGCAGCCAGGCAAGCTCCTTCTTGACCAGCTGGACGCGTTTGGACTCAACCACCGAGTTCATCCGGTCACGCTCCGCGCGGGCCAGCACATAGGCGGCGTAACCGCCGTCGAACGGGTCAATGATGCCGTCATGGACTTCCCAGGTGCGGTTGCACACCTCGTCCAGGAACCAGCGGTCGTGGGTGACCACCAGGAAGGCGCCCTCGTTGGTGCGCCAGCGCTCGTTGAGGTGCTTGGCGAGCCAGGCCACGCCTTCCACGTCGAGGTGGTTGGTGGGCTCGTCGAGCATGATGACGTCGTCATCGCCGATGAGCAGCTTGGCCAGGGCCACGCGGCGCTTCTGCCCGCCGGAGAGCGAGTGGATGTTCGCGTGCCAGTCGACCTCCCCGACGAGGGCGCCCATGATCTCGCGGATCTTCGCGTTGGAGGCCCACTCGTGGTCGGCCGCCTCCCCGACGATCGCGAAGCCCACGGTGTCCTCGCCGTCCAGCACGTCCGACTGGTCCAGGTAGCCGACCTGGACGCCGCCGCGCACGGTGACGCGGCCGGAGTCGGCGGTCTGGCGGCCGGACAGCAGGCGCATCAGCGTGGACTTGCCGTCGCCGTTGCGGCCCACAATGCCAATGCGGTCGCCTTCTTCCAGGCCGACGCTGACGCCGTCGAGCACGGTTCGGGTGGCGAAGGCAATACTAAGATTTTCCCCGCCCAACAGATGAGCCACGTGTACCACTTTCCTTCAGGTTTTGGATGTAAAAAGTTTCAGGCCCGTTGTGTCAGGCCACGATGTGGGCGCCGTGGACCGGGCCCTGGACAGCCCAGGCCTCATGCCCGCGGTCCGCCAGAGACTGCGCCAGTGACTGCGCATGGTCCTGGTCCCCGGCCAGGAAGGCCACGGTGGGGCCGGATCCGGACACCAGCGCCGCCAACGCCCCCAGCCCGCTCCCCAGCGCCAGGACCGTTGCCAGCGACGGCGCCAGTTCCAGTGCCGCGGCCTGCAAATCGTTGTGCAGCCACGGCGCCAGGGCCTGTGGATCGCCCGCCCTCAGGGCCGTCAGCACGCCGGCCTCGACCTGTTCCGGATCGGTTGCCTCAACAGCTTCCCTGGCACGGCGCTTGTCCAGCGTTCCATAAACCAGCGGCGTGGACAGGCCAAAGTCCGCCGGCACCAGCACCCAGTGCAGCGGCGTGGGGGCCAGTGCCGCGGTGAGCTGGTCCCCAATGCCCAGTCCGACGGCGGCTCCCCCCATCAGTGCGAACGGCACGTCCGCGCCCAGTTCGGACCCCAGTTGGGAGAGCTCTTCCCGGGACAGCCCGGTATGCCACAGCGCGTCGCAGGCAACCAGCGTTGCTGCAGCGTCCGCCGAGCCGCCGCCCATGCCCCCGGCAATGGGGACGTGCTTGGTGATCTCAATATGGACGCCGCAGGGTTCCTCGGCGATGCCGGCCATGAGCAGTGCAGCACGGACCACCAGGTTGTCTGCGTCGAGGGGAATCCCGGCAAGTGCGTCCTCGGGCAGGGAGCTGCCGGCACCGATGCTGACGGTGATCTCCGTGGCCGGCTTGCCCGGCTTGGTGGTCAGGGCCACCTCCTCGTACCGGGACACCGCCAGGTACGTGCTGGCCACGGCGTGGTAGCCGTCCGGACGCAGGGGCCCCACCTGGAAAAAGGCGTTGATCTTTCCGGGTGCGCGGACCTTGACGGTCCGGGGGGCAACAGCCCAGTCCGTTTCGGCGCCGAAATCCCCGGGTGCGCCGTCCCTGTTCATTGGATCCATGTCAGGCCAGCAGCAAAATCTTGGCTTCGGCGATCCGTGCGAAGGCGGCCACGTCGATGACTTCGCCGCGGGCGCTGGGGTCCACACCGGCTTGGCGCAGGTACGTTTCGGCCTGCACGGCGCCGCCGGCCCAGCCGGCCAGCGCTGCCCGCAGGGTTTTGCGGCGTTGGGCAAAGGCGGCGTCGATGACGGCGAACACCTCTTCCCGTGAGGCCCGCGTCACCGGTGGCTCGTGGCGGGTGAAGCCCACCAGCCCGGAGCTGATCTTCGGTGCCGGCCAGAACACGTTCATGCCAACGACGCCGGCCTTGCGCATCTTTGAATACCAGGCGCCCTTGACCGAGGGAACCCCGTAGGTCCTGGAGCCGGGGCCGGCCACCATGCGGTCCGCCACCTCGTCCTGGACCATGACCAGGCCGTGCCGCAGCGAGGGGAAGTGTTCCAGCAGGTGCAGCACCACGGGAACCGCAACGTTGTAAGGCAGGTTGGCCACGAGCGCCGTGGGTTCGGCGGGAAGCTCGGTGATCCGCATCGCATCGGAGAGCACGACGTCGATGCTGCCCACCTTCTCGGGGCGGAACGCGGCAATGGTGTCGGGGAGCTTGGCGGCCAGGACCGGATCGATCTCAACCGCCACCACGTGCCGGGCGGCATCGAGCAGGCCCAAGGTCAGCGATCCCAGCCCGGGGCCCACTTCCAACACGGTTTCGCCGGGGTCGATGTTCGCAGCGGCCACAATGCGGCGGATGGTGTTGCCGTCGATGACAAAGTTTTGTCCCAGCGTTTTGGTGGGACGGACACCGATTTCCTCCGCGAGCCGGCGGATTTCGGTGGCACCCAGCAGTGGCTGGGTTGCGGGACTTGGTTCAGGGCTGCTCACGAACCAATGGTATCCGCTAACCGGGAATCCATGTCGCTGGCGGACTAAGCCGCGGAACGGCGAGCGGGCCGGGCGTGGAACGGAGAGCGGGCCGGGCCTGAAACAAGAAGCGCCCGCAAACCTGGTTTGCGGGCGCTGCTTGTAGTTAAGGCCGTGGTGGCGCGTGCTGGCTAGCCGGCTGCTCCTGCACAACCCCACGGCGAGAGGCCGCGCTGGGCGTAAACCCGGTTGGCAAGGTCGCGCCGCGGTGCCTTGGGGGCCAGGCTGGCGTTGGGGCCGTACGCGCCGCCACCGGCGCCGAGCCAGGTGCCGCCGTCGAAC
>JBBSQT010000308.1:0-3042 GCA_038243775.1 Actinomycetales bacterium
GCCGCGCCTGGCTGTCCCCATGGTGGTCCGTGGTGCGCAAGCTCAACGACGTCGATGTCGCCGAGATCTGCGCCCCTGTCTTCGGCGGGCAGCCCATCCCCCACGCCAACACCGTCATCTGGGACCTGGACGAGTCCCAAAAATTCCTTTTGCGCATCACCCTGGCCATGATGGCCAACCCACAGCTTCTGCTCGTCGACGACCTGGCGCAGCTGGGCAGCACCACGTCCCGGACGATCGTCTGGGACCGTTTGGCAGCGCTGGCTGCCGCCACGACGGCAGTGGTGGTCTCGGCGTCGTCCCTGGACACGGCGCTGTGGGAGGCACTGGACATTGAGCCGCTGGTCATCGACCTGGCAAAACACACGGACGCCGCAGCGGCACCCGGGGAAACAGCGGAAGCGACACAAACAGCCCGGACAACAGCGGAACAACAGCACGAATTGATCGAGGAGAGCGTTTAATGTTTGCCTTTTTATCCTCCGGCACGGAGCTGAGCCGCTTCAGGCGCGGAAAGCTGCCCAAGATCGCGGTGGCCGTGATGCTCTTCATCCCGCTCATCTACGGCGCCCTTTACCTGTGGGCGTTCCAGGCCCCGGACAAGCACATGAACGACCTCCCGGTGGCGCTGGTCAACCAGGACACCGGCGCCGAGCGGGACGGGGAAGCCGTGCGGGCCGGCGATGACCTGACCCACGAACTCCTCGCCGGCATGGACCTGAAGTGGGCGCAGACCGACGCCGCCACCGCAGCCCGGGGCGTGGCCGACGGCGACTACTACTTCGCCATGACCATCCCGGCGGACTTTTCCAAGAACGCGGTCTCGGTCGGCACGGACGCCCCAACGCAGACCATGCTGGACGTGGAATTCAACGATTCCAACAACTTCCTCTCCAGCGTCCTGGGCAAGCAGGCCATGGCGCAGGTCCGCGACGCCGTAGCCCAGCAGTTGGGCGAGCAGACGTCCTCCACGCTGCTGGTGGGATTGCACGACGCCGGAGAAGGGCTCCGCGCTGCAGCGGACGGTTCCGCAAAGGTCACCGGGGGCATCGATTCCGCCAAGGATGGCGCCGGCGAACTGGTTGCCGGCATGAACGAGCTGGCCGCGGGTTCCCTGACGGTCAACGACGGTGCCCTGCAGCTTTCCGACGGGGCCTCCTCCCTGTCCGCAGGTGTTGGTGCCCTGGCCAACGGTGCCGGCACGCTCAACACGGGCGCGTCCGCGCTGGCCGCCGGGTCCGCGTCGCTGGCCGACGGTGTGGGCCGGCTGGATGCCGGCTCGTCCTCCCTTTCTGACGGCAGCGCAGCCCTGGCTGCCGGAGCGGCCGAGCTGTCCAGCCAGTTGAACAATGCCGTGCCCGGTGCGCAGCAGCTGTCCACCGGGGCCGCGACGCTGTCTGCAGGGACGGGCGAACTGGCCGAAAGCGCTGCCAGCCTGTCCGGTTCGGCACAAACCTTGGCCGCTGGCGCCGAGGGTGTGGCCAACGGTGCCGCACAGACGCAGGAGCAGTTTGCCCAGCTGATCGCAGGAGCTGAAAGCCTGCCTGCCGGCACGCCTGCGAGCGCGATTCTTGACAGCATGAAGGCGTTGCAGGAGCAGGCCGTCACACCTCTGGCCGCCGCAGCGGGGCAGGTCTTTGCCGGCGCGCAGCAGCTCTCGGCCGGGGGCGCCACACCGCTGGCCCAGGGCGCAGCCGCACTCACCGCAGGGGCCGCCGACGTGGCAACGGGTGTTTCCCACCTGGCCGGCGGCGTCACCGAAGCCGGCGCGGGCGCCACCGCACTCTCCACGGGGGCGCAGGCACTCACCAGCGGTGCGGCCACCCTGGCCGAAGGTGCCGCGAGCGCCTCGGCCGGCGCGGCCGACGTCGCATCCGGCGCAGCCACGCTTTCCGGCGGAACCGCCGAACTGGCCGAAGGGGCAGGCAGCGCCAAGGCCGGTGCTCAGGCTCTCGCCGCAGGTGCGGGCAGCCTCAGCGGCGGCACCTCGGACCTGGCCGACGGCACAGGAAAGCTCCTGGCGGGCGGCACCACCCTGTCCGACGGCGCGCAGAAACTCTCGGCGGGCAGCCATGAGCTGACCACCAAACTGGCCGACGGCGGCGCGGCGGTTCCCAACGACTCTTCAGCGCTTCTCGCCCAAAAGTCGGCCGTCCTGGCGGAGCCGGTCGCCGTGAACCAGCAGTGGTCCAATGAGTCCAAGAGCTTCGGCGAGGGCTTCGCCCCGTTCTTCATCGCCCTGGCCACGTTCGTGGGCGCCTTGATTTCCTGGCTGCTGCTGCGCGCTCTCCCCACCCGGGCCCTGGCCGCCGGCGCCAGCGGCATCCGTTCCGTGCTGACCGGGCTGCTTCCCGCCCTGGCGATCGGCCTGGGACAGGTGCTGATCATGGTCGGCGTGTTGTTGTGGGGACTGGACATGGCACCCGTGCACCCCGTGGCCATGGCGGCGTTCATCTACCTGACCACCGTCGCCTTCCTGGCCCTGCAGCAAATGTTCATCATCGTGTTCGGCACGGCGGCAGGACGCGTGGTGAGCCTGGTGCTGCTGATGCTGCAGCTGAGTTCCTCCGGCGGCACCTACCCGGTGGAAACCACGCCGGCGTTCTTCCAGGCGCTGCACCCGTACATGCCCGCCACCTATGTGGTGACTGGACTTAGGGAGTTGATGACTGGTGGAATAGACTCCCGGTTATGGGCCTCGGTGGCATTCCTTGCGTTGCTGACGGCGGCCTCGGTGGCCATCAGCGCGTTCAGCGCCGGGCGCCAGCGCGTGTTTTCCATCAAGCGCCTGCACCCGGAACTGGAGATGTAGGCCGCCGGAGCTGCCGCCGGCGCGCTGCCAACAGCGCAAGCCCGCGCAACCGCCGTCGTCCATCAATGTGTCCGCCAGAAACTAAGGAAGCCCGTGCCACGCATCTCGCCCACCAAAGAGGCCATCCTGACTGCCGCGCTGGAACTTGGTGCGTTGCACGGGATTTCCGGGACCACCATGGACCAGGTGGCGGAGCGCGCCGGCGTCGCCAAGGGCAGTGTCTACTACAA
>JBBSQT010000309.1:0-3024 GCA_038243775.1 Actinomycetales bacterium
ACTTGGCAAGGGCCGCCATGGTCAGGCCCTTGTAGCCGTCGCGGCCCACCAATTTAAGCGCCGCCTGGGTGATCCGGGCGGGACTGAGCAGTGCCTGCGGGGGCCGGCCTGCCCGGCGTCGTACTGGTCTGGGTGCGTTTGGGGCCAAGGCCAAGCCATTCCCTCCCGGGGCAAAGGTGTGCAAGTTTTCCGCGCACCACTTTACGGGAGGCGGTGATGTCGGTTACAGTCTAATCTAAATGAACGGCATTCATTTAATGAAGCTTGTCACGAGCCGCTTCGTAGGAGAGAAAAACATGACATCCGCAGCAAACCCCATCAGCATCGAGCGCGACGTCGTCATCATCGGCGCAGGTCCGTCCGGGCTAACCGCAGCACACGAATTGAAGAGGGCCGGCCTGAGCGTGGCCGTGGTCGAGGCGCGCGATCGCGTGGGCGGACGCACCTGGTCCAACACGATCGACGGCGCCTGGCTGGAAATCGGCGGCCAGTGGGTCTCCCCGGACCAGACGGCGCTGATCGGGCTGCTCGATGAGCTCGGCCTGGACACCTACTCCCGCTACCGCGAAGGCGACAGCGTCTACATCGCCCCCGACGGCACCCGCACCCGCTACACCGGCGAGATGTTCCCCGTCAGCGCCGACACCGAGGCAGAGATGAACAAGCTCATCGACACCCTCGACGACCTCGCCGCTGCGATGGATCCCGCCAGACCGTGGGAACACCCGGCGGCCCGCGAACTGGACATCATCTCCTTCCACCACTGGCTGCGCGGCCAGTCCGGCAACGAGGAGGCCTGCAACAACATCGGCCTGTTCATCGCCGGCGGGATGCTGACCAAGCCCGCCCACGCCTTCTCCGCGCTGCAGGCTGTGCTCATGGCCGCCTCGGCAGGCTCCTTCAGCAACCTCGTGGATGACAACTTCATCCTCGACAAGCGCGTGGTGGGCGGCATGCAGGGCGTTTCCCTCGCCATCGCCGCCGGCTTGGGTGAGGACGTCATCCTGAATTCCCCGGCCCGCACCGTCCGTTGGCAGGAGTCCGACGGCGGCTACCGCGCCACCGTGATTGCCGACGGCGCCACCGTGACCGCCAAGCGCGTGGTCATGGCAGTCCCGCCGAACTTGTACAGCCGGGTCTCTTTCGACCCGCCGCTGCCGCGCCGCCAGCACCAGATGCACCAGCACCAGTCCCTGGGCTTCGTCATCAAGGTTCACGCCGTGTACGAAACCCCGTTCTGGCGCAAGGACGGCCTTTCCGGCACCGGCTTCAGCGCTTCCTCCCTGGTCCAGGAGGTGTACGACAACACGAACCACGAGGACACTCGCGGCACCTTGGTGGGCTTTATCTCCGATGAAAAAGCCGACTACGTCTTCACCCTCAGCGCCGAGCAGCGCAAAAAGGAAATCACCGCCGCACTCGCCGAGTTCCTGGGTGATGAGGCCGCCGAGCCCGTGGTCTACTACGAATCCGACTGGGGCACGGAGGAATGGACCCGCGGCGCCTACGCATCGAGCTACGATCTCGGCGGCCTGCACCGCTACGGTGCAGACCAGCTCACCCCCGTTGGTCCCATCCACTGGTCCTGCTCCGACCTTGCTGCCGAGGGCTACCAGCACGTTGACGGCGCCGTCCGCATGGGCCAGGACACGGCAGAAAAGCTCATCGCAGAACTGGCGTAAAACGCTCGACCAGCAGTTCCCATGACAAAGACGTCCTGAGGAGGACCCCCTTATGCGGTACGTAGTTGGATACACGGCCGACGCCCGTGGCGGCGACGCCGCCAACCTGGCAGTGGCCTTGGCCCGCAGACAGGGCGCCACCTTGGACCTTGTCATGGTCATGCCACATGATTCCCCCTATAACGGCGTGTACCCGCCCGAGGCGGGGTTCGAAAGCATTCTTGCCCAGCAGGTGGGCCAGTGGCTAAAAGAGGGCCTGGCCCGAATCCCGGAAGACGTTCCTGCCTCAGCGCATGTCGTCCGCGGCGAATCCGAGGCCGCCGCCTTGATCGAGGCGGCCCTAGGCCTGGAAGCCTCGGCGCTGGTCATCGGCGCCAGCAGCACAGGGCTGTTCAAGCGTTTCACGGTTGGATCGGTGGCCAGTGCCTTGTTGCACGCCTCTCCGGTCCCCGTGGTTTTGGCCCCGTCCGGCTACAGCCGCACCGAGCCCATTACGCGCTTGACCTGTGCTGTTGGCGCCCGCGAGGGTGCTGAGCAGGTTCTCACTGTTGGTGTCGCCACTGCCAGGCGCCGCGGATTGCCGCTGCGCCTGGTCTCCCTCGTGGCACTGGGCAGCAACGACGCCGGCGCCACAGTGGACGAGGCCAGCGAGCACTTGCACGGACTCGCCGAAGCCAGCCACGCAATCGAACCGGGCTCGTTGGAGACGCTGAACATCGAGGTTGTGGTGGGCAGTGGGCGCACCATTGAAGACGCCGTCGACGGCCTGCCCTGGAAAAAGGGCGAGATCCTGTTGATCGGTTCCAGCCGGCTGGCACAAAGCAACTCCATCTTCCTGGGCAGCACGGCCAACCGCATCCTGCGCGCCCTGCCCGTGCCCATGATCGTGGTGCCGCGCAACTACGTGCCGCTTCCCGAGGAACTTTCCCACACCACCACACTCCCCATCGTCACGGCAGCGACGCCTGACGCGACCGGTCCAATTGAGGCGACAACATGACTTCCCAAGAGACAGTAAAAAGCGCCGCCGGCGACCGCGGCCTGAGCGAGAAGGGTCTCAAGGCCGGGTCCGTGGGGTTGATTGGGGCCGTCGTGATCGGCATTTCCTGCATTGCCCCCGCGTACACGCTCACCGCGGCCCTTGGCCCCACCGTGTCCGAGGTGGGCGTGCACCTGCCCGCCATCTTCCTGGTCGGATTCGTCCCCATGCTGCTCGTGGCCCTTGGCTACCGCGAACTGAACAATGCCATGCCCGACGCCGGCACCTCCTTCACGTGGGCAACGCGCGCCTTTGGTCCGTGGCTGGGCTGGATGGGCGGATGGGGGCTGATTGCCGCCACCA
>JBBSQT010000310.1:0-3019 GCA_038243775.1 Actinomycetales bacterium
CGCCCCGGGGGGGGGGGCCCCCCCCCCCCCCGCGCCCGCCCCCCCCCCCCCGGCTCCATCTGTACGCAGAACAGAACATTCAGCCGTGCCGGAAGGGTGCACCACGGGTGCGGGCCGGCCAAAACGGGGTTTGGACCGAAATCAGTACCAGCCCACGGAGTTTGAGTGGTCCCATGCCCCGCAGGGGGAGCCGTAGCGGCCCTGGATGTAGCCCATTCCCCAGCGAATCTGGGTCTGGTAGTTGCTGGCCCAGTCGCTGCCGGTGCTTTCCATTTTGGTGGCGGGCAGTGACTGGGCAATGCCGTAGGCGCCGCTGGAGGCGTTTTCCGCGGAGGTGAGCCATTCGGACTCGCGCTGCCACAGCTGGGTCAGGCAGCTCATCTGGTCGGCGCCCCAGCCAAAGGAGCCGAGCTGGCTGGCGGCGTAGGCCTGGGCTGCGGCCGGGTCATCCACCACGGCGGGTGTTTCCACGGTTTTGACGGCGTCGGCTGCCACCTTGACCGCCTTGGCCTGCTCCGTCGCTTTCGGGGACGCGCTTGAGGCCACGTCCAGGGCCGGGAAGCTGATGGCGGCGTCGGCAGGTGCCTGGACGTCGGGCATTGTGGCGGCGGCGGCTACCTGGGAGACCGCGCTGAGGCCGCTGGAGGGTTCGCCAATGTGTTGTGTGACGGCGCCGGTGGCAACCAGCGCGCCCAGCACGGCCACTGCGGCCATGCATTTGGCAGTCGTTGTGGCAACACCGGAGATGGCGGGGGACCGTTCCGCAGAGTGCGCGCCTGCGCGGGCGGAAGCCCACGACGGGAGCGATGGACGGCGGGCCGTTTCGGCGCGGCGACGGCCGCGCTGGGGAGCTGCAGACATGGGAAAAGCCTCTCTACGCCTGCGAGGTGAGCTGTCGGGAACGAACTAGAGAATCCGGCCGTCGCGGCGCGTTGACTGCGCGGCTTCGGCTTAACCCCAAGGGCTTTCATATTAAGGAGGCCCGCAAAAATTGGGTTCCCCGTCTCTGCCATGGTTATGGAGGGGATGGGCGGTGGCAGAGCTCGGCGATCCGTCCAACAGTGCCAGGAGCCAGGGACGACCTAAGAAGCACTTGTGCCAGCGTAACCGAATCGCAACCCCGTGTCACATTTTGGTAACGGCCTTTGTAGCAGGTGAACAATCGGACATTTACTTAGCAATGCTAACGATCTAGAATTGGGAATCGACGATACGCAACCAATGTCCCCACGCATGCAAGGCAGTTGAATACCCGTGAGCGAAACCCTCCCTGAAGTGCCGACGCCGGCCACGTCGCCGCGAGCACATCTCGCCGCAACCGCGGTGCCCGACGCGCGAAAGGCTGCCAAGGCCATTGGGGCCGGGCCCCTGGCGGCGGAACTGCGGATAGCCATCATGCGCACCTCCAGGAGGCTGCGCAGCGAAGCCGCGACCAGGAACATCAGTCCGGGGCAATACTCGGTGTTGGCCGCCCTTCTCAGCTCCCCGCTCACGGTTGGCCAACTTGCTGCCCGGGAACAGATCCAAGCGCCGTCCATGACCCGGATAGTCAATGCCCTGGCGGAAGCAGGGTACGTCAGTCGCGAGGAAAATCCCCTGGACAAGCGGCAGGTGCTGGTGCGCATCACCGAAACCGGCTCAACGGCATTGCTGCGGGCGCGGTCCAAGCGCACCGCCTGGCTCGCGCGGCAGGTCGCCGCACTGACGCCGCAGGAACGGGCCATCCTGCATGAAGCGGCGCTGATCCTGCAGGGGATGAGCGCGTAGATGAATTCCATGTTCCGGGCGTTGAAGGTCTTCAACTATCGGCTCTGGGTGACCGGGGCCTTGGTGTCCAACATTGGCACCTGGATGCAGCGGGTGGCCCAGGATTGGCTGGTCCTGACCGTACTGACCAACAATTCGGGCACCGCGGCAGGGGTTGTGACCGGCCTGCAATTCCTGCCCATCGTGTTCCTGGGCCCCTACGCCGGCCTGCTGGGAGACAGGGTCAGCAAGCGCAAACTCCTTCTCATCACGCAGACCGCCATGGGATTCTGTGCGCTCTTGCTGGGGCTGCTGGTGGTCAGCGGGACTGTCCAACTGTGGCACGTGTATGTTTTGGCCTTCCTGCTGGGTGTGGCAAGCGCCTTTGACGCCCCGTCGCGGCAGGCGTTTGTCTCCGAAGTCGTCAGCAAGGAAGACGTGCCCAACGCCGTCGCCCTTAACAGCGCCTCCTTCAACCTGGCCCGCCTTGCAGGACCGGGCGTGGCCGGGCTTGTCATTGCCTGGGTGGGCACCGGGCCGGCGTTCCTGCTCAACGCGGCCAGCTTCGCCGCCGTCATCATCTCGCTGTGGCGCATGCGGGTGCATGAACTGGTGCCGACCGCACATGTGCCGCGCGCCAAGGGGCAGATTCGCGAGGGGCTGGTCTATATCCGCCAGCGTCCGGACCTGATGATGATCATGGTGCTGGTATTCGTGGTGGGCACCTTTGGCATGAACTTCCAGATCACCAATGCCCTGATGGCTACCACCATTTTCCACCTGGGGCCGGGGGAGTACGGGCTGTTGGGCTCGGTCATGGCGATCGGTACGCTGGCTGCGGCACTCCTGGCCGCACGGCGAAAGACCATGCGGATGATGTACATCGTGGGCGGCGCCCTGGCGTTCGGGGCGACGGTGGGGGTGGCCGCCTTCATGCCCACCTACTTCTGGTACGCGCTGGCACTGATTCCCGTGGGCTTGGCGTCGCTGACATTCATGAACGCCTGCAACACCACGGTGCAATTGACCACGGATGCGGCCATGCGCGGACGTGTGCTGGCCGTGTACATGGTGGTCCTGCAGGGCGGCACACCCATCGGGGCGCCCCTGGTGGGCTGGATCGCCACTGAGTACGGTGCGCGCTGGTCACTGTGGATGGGAGCGATCGTAGCCGTGGCGGCCGGAATTGTGGCGCTCGTGATGATGAACCGCCGCAACAACGTCAGGCTGCTGGATCAGATACGCAGCCTGCGCACCGGAGCCATGGTGCGGA
>JBBSQT010000311.1:0-2972 GCA_038243775.1 Actinomycetales bacterium
TAGTCAAAGTTGCGCTGCGCCTCGGACAGGCGCGTCCGGGCTGCGGAGCCAACGCCGCCACGGCGGGCAGCGATGAAGTCCTGGGCTGTGGCAATGGTTGCCTGGGCCCCCGCGAGGGCCTGCTGCAGTGCGGCCTGAGCGCGAAGCGCCTGTTGCTGCTGGTCCCGAATGCCTGTCAAAAGTTCGTCGAGTTGGCTGTGGGCAGTTTGGACGGCGGTCAGCTGTGCCAGTGGATTGGTCTTGCCGGTCGCGTTCATGCGCACATCATTCAGGGCCGCTTCTGCGGCCTGGACTGTGGGTGTGTAGCGGGAAAACTGGTCCGAGGCGACCATTGACTTCGCCTGTTCCAAATCGGCCACGGCGGCAGGAAGCGCCGTCGCCAACGTCTTGGCGGCGTCGTTCATGGACTGCTCCATCTTGGTGATGGCCTCCAGCAGCACACCGCTCTGCAGCAGGCTCTCTTCGGCGGCCTTGACCGCGACGGCGGCAGCAGCCGTGTCCGCGGCGGCCAGCTTGGCGTCCGCCTCGGTGGCCGCGGTTTCCACGAAGTCCAGGCGCTCCCCGGCCTGGTCCGCGTTGTCCCTGACGGGTTCCACCGCGGCGTCGGAATAGCGCTGGGTCAGGGCAGCCAACGACTGCTCGGCGGCAGCCAGCGACGTCCGGGCCGAGGCCGCCTGTCCGCGGATGTCCTTCAGGACCTGCGGGGCGGTGCGCTCCAATTCGCGCAGTTCGTCGAAGGAGGCCTTTTCAGCGTCCAGGGCGGCATTGGCTTCCTCGCTGCGGGCAATGATTTCACCCAGCCACGATCGTTGTTCTTCGATGGTGTCCGGGATTTCATCATCCAATTGTTGTTGCAGCTTGAACGACTCGGAGAGGTGTTCCTTCGCGCTGGCCAGGGCGGACTGGAACTGTTTGACGGCGTCGTCACCGTAGGAGGCCTGGGCGAAACCAATTTCGTGCTCGCTGGTCTTGATGGCGTCATCCGCGGCGATCAACAGGGATCCGGCCCTGGTGCGAAGCTCCGGAATGCTCATGCCGGCGTTCGGGTCAAGGGCCTGGCCGTCGCTGCCATACCCCTTGGCGGTGGCCTCGGCGGCATTCTTTTTGCGCTTGTTGCGCAGGTAAAGCGCAGTGCCTGCACCGCCGGCCACGACGACGCCGCCCACTCCCAGCGCCACGTAGCCGCCGGTGGGGTCCGGCACGTTGCCCTTGCCGCCGCCGGCCGCGTCCCCCAGGGCAGCAGCTGTGTTGGTGGCGGCCTGGGCCCAGTTCTTATCACCCAGCTGCGGCTTGGTGACTGCAGTGGAAATATGGTCCCGCTGCGGTGGCGTGATCGAGGAATCTTTGGCGGTAAGCAGCGAATACTTGGCATCCTTCACTGCCACGACCAACAAGGCCTCGGCTGAACCCATCTGCTTTTTGTCCGCGACCGCCCGTCCCCACTGCTCCCCCGTTTGGCCATCGAAGGAGTCAACAAAGACCACAAAGAAGGTGACACCGTGCTTCTGGCGGAGCTCGTCAATGGCTTTTTGGACGTCGGCTTTTTGGCTGCCCAGCACGTTGGCGTCGTCAACAACGTAGGTTCCGCCGGGAATGGTGACCGGTGGTTCAGCCATGGCAAGGCTCGCCGGGGCAATCATGAGTGCCATCAGCGCCATGGCGGCCAGAAAGGGGGAAAACAGTTTCAATCGTGCAAACATCGCTCACCTTTGAATGGGGGACCGGGACGGAATTGGTCGGCATGCATTACGAATACTTCACACGATACTATGGCGCCGATTTGGTGGTGCGTTGTGGTGGTTCTGCTCAGCGAGTAATCGACCGGGACGGGCGGATTGAGCCATACTTGAACCCAACGAACCTTCACAGCTGCCTTCCAGTGAACGTTCGTCAAGGCTCCAGCCGCGGGGGCAAGGATGAATACCAATAAGGAATTCATCATGGAAGTTTTCAATGAAGGGAAAACTGATGTCCGAGAACAACGGCGAACACAGCACCGACAATGGCGCGCAGGCCGACTTGCCGCCCCGGGACCCTGAAACGGCGGCCGCCCAGGCAGCAGCACACGCGGCTGCAGCCCAGCAGGCCGCGCACGCATCCGGCCAGGCTGCAGGTGCACGGACCGGGGCCGGCCCCCTGATTCCGGCAGCCCCCACCCAGGCTCCGCAGCAGGCAATCCCAGCCCGTGAAGCTGGTGGTCCTGCACCAGATCTAGGCGGCCATGCTGCCTCGTCACATCCCACAGAGCCGATTCCGGCACCTTATACCGGCGCGCCAGACGTTTTCCACGATGCCCCCAGCCACGCAGGTCCGGGCTACCCGGCGTCGAACGCTTATCCCCACACCTTGGCACCGGCAGTGACCGCGCGTCCACGCGAACGCCGGAAGGTGGGAATGGGCATGTTCACGGGAGGCGCCCTGGCGGCCGCCATCATCGGCGGGCTGGTGGGCGGCGGATCCCTGTACCTCTTTGACCAGCAAGGCAACAACACCGTTGCCGCCAGCAGCAGCCAGAGCGCGCCGCTGGTCGTGAACAACACCAACTCGGTCAACCAGGTGACGGCGGCGGCTGCGAAGGCGATGCCGTCCGTAGTGACCATATCGGCCACGAGCGGCACTTCCGGCGGCACGGGTTCCGGCATCATCCTGGACACCGAAGGCCACATCCTGACGAACACGCACGTGGTGACTTTGGACGGTGCAGCAGCCCACGCCACCATTCAGGTCCAGACCAGCGACAACAAGGTCTATGACGCCACGATCGTGGGCACCGACCCGCTTTCCGACCTCGCCGTGATCAAGATTGATGCGCCCAACCTGGTTCCGGCCACCGTGGGTGACTCCAACAAGATCAACGTTGGTGACACCGTCATCGCGATCGGCTCCCCCTTGGGACTGAACGCCACGGTGACCGAGGGCATCGTCTCCACCCTGAACCGCACCATCCAAGTAGCGTCCTCGGCGGTGCCGGA
>JBBSQT010000312.1:0-2946 GCA_038243775.1 Actinomycetales bacterium
CTCCTTGACCCGGTCAACGATGGTGGAGAACCCGTCGGCGTTGACCGTGACAATGTCGCCGGTGCGCAACCAACCATCTGCCGTGAGGGTTTTCGCGCTTTCCTGCGGGTTGTTCCAGTACCCCTGGAAAACTTGGGGGCCCTTCAGCAGCAGCTCACCCGGCTCGCCTTCGGCCACCTCCTGGGCGGGGTTCCCGACGTCGACCACCTTCATGAAGGTGGAGGGGAATGGCACACCAATGGTTCCCGTCTGCCGCGTGGATGCGAAGGGGTTTCCCAAGGCCACCGGCGAGGACTCGGTCATCCCGTAGCCCTCCACGAGAAGCCCGCCGGAGACGGATTCCCAGAGCTCGACGACATGGCCGGGCAGATTCATGGCCCCGGAGATGCAGAACTTGCAGGAGCGCAGGGACACACCCTTCTCCCGTGCGGCCAGCGCGGTGCGTTCATACATGGGCGGCACGGCGCAGTACACAGTGGCCGGGGATTTCTTCATGGCAGCCAGGACCAGGTCGGTGTCGAATTTTGGGAAAAGGACCAGCATGCCCTGTTTGCGGATGCCGAACGTGAGATAAAGCGTCAGGCCGAAGGAGTGGAACATGGGCAGGACGGCGTAAAGCACTTCCTCGCGCAGCCGGGCGCCATGCATCCACGCCTCACCCTGCAACGCGTTGGCGTAAAGGTTGAGGTGGGTCAGCATGGCGCCCTTGGGAAGGCCCGTGGTGCCCGAGGTCTAGCCAATGACGGCCAAGTCTGTGACGCCGGGGCGGGGATGCGAGCTATTGAGGGACTGGTTCTTCAGCAGCCCCTTCCACGCCATGGCACCGGGCGCCGCGGCCGACAAGGAGTTGCGGGACTCGCGCAGCTTCTTCAGCGGCAGCGCCAGGGCCAGGCGCTTGAGGCCGGGGAATTCGTCAAGCAGGTCCACGGCGATTATTTTATCGATCACAATGTCCGCCGGGAATGCCTGCACCGCCGGCACCACCTTGTTCCAGGCAATGACCACCCTTGCTTGGTGGTCCTGGAATTGCTGGACCAGCTCGCGTGCGGTGTACAGGGGATTGTGTCCAACCACGACCGCGCCCAGCCGCACCACGGCATAGAAGGCCACTACGTGTTGCGGGCAGTTGGGCAGGATCAAGGCAACGCGGTCTCCTGCTTTGACGCCCAGGGCACGCAGGCCTTCAGCCGCCCGGTTGACCTGGTCGCCGAGACCCCTGTAGCTGGTGCGGCGCCCAAAGAACTCCATGGCCGGGCTGTCCCTCGCCTGCTGGACCGAATCCTCGAACATGGCCTCGAGCGAATCGGTGGCCAGTTCAATCTCATCGGGGACCCCTGACTGGTAGTTTCTGGTCCAGGGCTGCTGGCCGGGCTCGTGCGCAGCAGCTGGATTCGTTGCGTCATGAGGGGCCATGTTTCCATCTTGCCGTCCGTGCGCGGCACCTGTCGAATGCATCTTTCGAATAGAAATACCAAGAGGGGTGGACCAACCCGGTGTACAGTACTACGGTATTATTACTGGTCGACGGTGCTTGCCGCCGGAAGCCAAACAGCACCGACTAGAGCACGATCGATCCTTTGAGGAGGAGCAATGGGTTTCATCGGATGGATAATTTTGGGCCTGATCGTCGGGGCGATCGTCAAGGCCGTCATGCCTGGCAGAGTTGGCGGCGGTTGGGTGACCAGCCTGGTTTTGGGTGTGGTCGGGGCGATCGTGGGCGGCTGGATCGGTGATCTGCTGTTCAACAAGGGCGACATGAGCTTTTGGAGCCTTGGCTCCTGGATCCTGGCAATCGTTGGCGGGCTGGTGGTGGCCGGGATTTACGGTGCCATCACCGGACGGAACAAGTCGGCAGCGTAGCGGGCACCCATGATTAAACAGTCCACTGCCGCCGCCTCGCGGACAGCCCCTGTTCCTCCGGGGACAGCCGCGCGCAAGGCGGCTGCCCCCGCTCCTGAGGATTCCCGCAAACCAGACAGCCCGGCTGAGCTTCCGGGGCGCTCTTGGAAATATGCGGCGAAACGTGCCGTGGGGAAGTTCAGCGCCGACGCTTGCACGGATCTGGCCGCATCCCTGACCTACTACAGCGTCCTGTCCCTCTTCCCGGCGGTCTTGGCGCTGGTCTCCATCCTGGGACTGGTGGGCCAGGCCGAACAAACCACCACAGTGCTGCTCGAGATCGTAGGCAGAGCCACCGACCAGTCCGTGGTTGACACCATTGAAGGACCCATCAAGGCCTTGACCCAGTCCGGGGCGGCAGGCTGGGCGCTCGCAGCGGGCATCGTGACGGCACTGTGGTCGGCGTCAGGCTACGTTGGCGCTTTCAGCCGGGCCATGAACAAGATTTACAACATCGACGAGGGCCGCCCCGTGTGGAAGCTGCGCCCCGCCCTGCTGCTGGTCACTTTTGCGGCGGTGGTGCTGGTGGCGGTCATGGCCCTCATGCTGGTCCTTTCCGGACCGTTCGCCAGCGCTGTTGGCGGGGTGATCGGCGTCGGGCCTGCCGCGCTGACTGTTTGGAACATTGCCAAGTGGCCGGTGCTGGGTGTGCTGGCGGTCGTCCTGATCGCGGTGCTCTACTACTTCACCCCCAATGTGCGCCAGCCAAAGTTCCGCTGGATCAGCGTTGGGGCCGCCGTGGCGCTCGTGGCGCTGGTGCTTGCGTCCGCCGGGTTTGGTTTTTATGTGGCGAACTTCTCCAAATATGAAAAGACCTACGGAACCATTGCCGGCATGATTGTGCTGCTGTTGTGGCTGTGGATCATGAACCTCGTGCTGCTGTTTGGCGCCGAGGTGGATGCAGAACTGGAGCGGGCCCGCCAGCTGCAGGCAGGCATCAAGGCCGAGGCGCAATTGCAGCTGCCGCCCCGGGGCACCGTGGCCAGCATCAAGAAGTACGGGAAGCAGCAGGCCCTCGTGGCGCAGGGGCGCGCACTGCGCGAAGAG
>JBBSQT010000313.1:0-2941 GCA_038243775.1 Actinomycetales bacterium
ATGCTCAGCCGAAGCGGCCGGAGACGTAGTCTTCGGTGGACTTCTCGGACGGGTTGTTGAAGATCGTGGCGGTCTCGGCGAACTCAATCAGCTTGCCGGGCTTTCCAGTGCCGGCAATGTTGAAGAACGCGGTCTTGTCCGACACCCGGGCGGCCTGCTGCATGTTGTGCGTCACGATGACCACGGTGTATTTGTCCTTGAGCTCGTTGATGAGGTCCTCAATGGCAAGCGTGGAGATCGGGTCCAGGGCGGAACAGGGCTCGTCCATCAGGATCACGTCCGGGGACACCGCGATGGCGCGCGCAATGCACAGCCGCTGCTGCTGCCCGCCGGAGAGCCCGGAGCCGGGCTTTTCGAGGCGGTCCTTGACCTCGTTCCACAGGTTGGCGCCCCGTAGCGACTTCTCCACGAGGACGTCAGCGTCGGACTTGGGCATGCGCCGGCTGTTCAGCTTCACCCCTGCCAGCACGTTGTCGCGGATGCTCATGGTGGGGAACGGGTTGGGCCGCTGGAACACCATGCCGATCTGGCTGCGCACGGTCACGGGGTCCACTCCGTCGGCGTAGAGGTTGTCGCCGTCCAGCAGCACCTTGCCCTCGACGCGGGCGCCGGGGATGACCTCGTGCATGCGGTTCAGGGTGCGCAGGAACGTGGACTTCCCGCAGCCGGAGGGGCCGATGAAGGCGGTGACACTCTTGGCGTCGAGGGTGATTTTCACGTCCGCGACGGCACGGAAATCGCCGTAGTAGACATTCAGGTCGCTGACATCAATACGTTTGGACATGGTTGAAAGGTTCCTTCGGAAGTATTTAGCGGCTGGTTTTCGGCGCGAAGAAGCTGGCCACCAGGCGGGCGCCGAGGTTCAGGAGCATGACAAGGAGGATCAGCAGCAGGGCGGCGGCCCAAGCGCGCTGGGTGGACGGGTCGGCGTTCGACGGCGAGGTGGGCGTCATGATCTGCGTGTAAATGAACGTGGGCAGGGAGGACATCCACCCGGCAAACACGTTCATGTTGATGCTCGTGGCGAAGCCGGCCGTGACCAGCAGCGGCGCGGTTTCGCCGATGACCCGGGCAATGGCCAGGGTGACGCCGGAAGCAATCCCCGAGACCGCCGTCGGAATGACCACTTTCAGGATGGTCCGCCATTTGCGCACACCCAGGGCGTAGGCGGCCTCGCGCAGCTCGTTGGGGACAATCTTGAGCATTTCCTCGCTGGAGCGCACCACCACCGGGATCATGAGCACGGAAAGCGCGACCGCGGCCACGAAGCCGGTCTTGGTGCCGGGGCCCATGATCATGGCAAAGAAGGCGGCCGCGAACAGGCCGGCCACGATCGAGGGGATGCCTGTCATGACGTCCACCAGGAAGGTGATGACCTTGGAGAAGCGGTTTCCGGCACCGTATTCCACCAGGTAAATGGCGGTCAGCAGGCCCACGGGCACCGAGATGATGGTGGCCCAGAGGGTGATCAGCACCGAGCCGACGAGTGCGTGGTAGACACCGCCCAGCACCGGGGTGCCGTTGGCCACGGAGGCGTTGTCGACGGCGCCCGTCACGCCGTTCATGGAGCTGGTGAGGAAGCCGGGTGTCAGCAGCCCTGGGACACCGTTGACCAGGACCGTCCAGATGACGGAGACCAGCGGCAGCAGCGCCACGAGGAAGGCCCCGTACACCAATGAGGTTGCCAGCTTGTCAATGGCATTGCGCCTGCCTTCCACAACGGCCGTGGCCGTGACGTTGACGGCGGCGAACAGCACCGCAGAAAGCACGGCCCAGCCAAAGACGTTGAAGCCGGCCAGGGCCATAAGCGCTGCGGCCACAATGACGGCGCCGGCCGCAATCACCCAAGGCGTGTGGCGCGGGAGGCGGCCGCGGGTCAGGGCGGAGCGCTTGCGTTCGGTCATGAGAGTGGCCATTAGTTGGCTCCCGAAAATTCTTTGTGGCGGTTGATGATCCCGCGGGCCACCATGTTGACGGCGAGCGTGATCAGGAACAGGACCAGACCGGCGGCGATGAGCTCGTGCATGCGCAGGCCGAAGGCCTCCGGGAAATCAAGGGCGATCTCCGCGGCGATGGTCTGGTTGCCGGATCGGATCAATGAGGCGATCAACGGCCCGGAGGAGAGCACCAGGGCAACGGCCATCGTCTCACCCAGCGCCCGTCCCAGGCCCAGCATGACGGCGCTGATAATGCCGCCGCGGGCAAAGGGAAGGACTGCCATGCGGATCATTTCCCACCGGGTGGCACCCAATGCCAACGCCGCTTCCTGGTGCAGCATGGGGGCCTGGAGGAAAATTTCCCGGGTCAGTGAGGCAATGATGGGCAGCACCATGACCGCCAGCACAATGCCGGCCGTCAAAATGGTCTTGCCCGTTCCGGACGCGGGTCCGGCAAAAAGGGGGACCCAGCCAAAGTTCTCGGCCAGCCACGCGTACGGCCCCTTCAGCGAGGAGGCAAGGTAGCTGGCACCCCACGCGCCGTAGACCACCGAGGGGATGGCAGCCAGGAGATCCACCACATAGCCCAGCCCACGCGCCAGGCGCCGCGGCGCGTAGTGCGAGATGAACAGGGCCACCGCCACGCCAATGGGTGTGGCAATAAGCAGGGCGATGGTTGCTGCAATCAGTGTCCCAATGACAATCGGGAAAATGTAGGCGAAGAAGCCCTCTCCCCCGGTGATATCGGCCGGTGCGGCGCTGAAGGTTGGCAGGGCCTGGACAACAAGGAACAGGGCCACGGCAAACAACACTGCAACAATGAGCGCGCCGGCACCCAGGGCCGCGGCGGAGAACACCTTGTCTCCGGCGCGGCCTGTTCCGGCCTGCCCCTGACCCTGTGCGGGTGCGATCTTCGTGGTGGGCAATCTATTGCTTTCTACGGACGTATGCTTCGGATCGGCGCTTAGTTGGCGGCGACGCTGATGGAGTCGACCGCAGCCTGG
>JBBSQT010000314.1:0-2935 GCA_038243775.1 Actinomycetales bacterium
GGCCTCCGGGCATTTTTCTTGATTTATGGTTTACCCGTCGCGGTCATTGTGGGCCTCCCGCTGGCACTTCTCATCAGCTGGCCCCTGCGAAGAATCCGGGACCAGCGCCTCCACGTAGTGCTGTTTGCGGCGGCCTGCGGGCTGGCGCCTGAGGCGCCTGTGGCGCGCCTGGGGCGCGATTGGCCGGTGCAGTGTCATCAAGCTGGTTGCACGAAGGAACCAGCCGGCTCCAGACTGACGCAGCAATGACGCGGCAATCCGATAGGCTCGCCCTAACGCTCTCCACCCTCAGCAACCTGCCCCGATTGGACCACCGCACCGTGACTGCCTCCACCCTGAAGACCACCACCAAAATCTTTGAGCTGGCGGAGTTGGGGGCGGAGTCGCACCTGCCGCCGGTGCAGGCGCTGCTGGAGCCTCCGTACACGGCCGGTGATGGCATCCCCGAAGAAATCAAGGCGGGCGTGCGGTGGGGCAAGGTCGCCAACATCTACCCCTATCCGATGCAGGAAGGCTATTCGCGCGAGACCAGCGCAACGGAACTGACCGCCGTCGTCCTTGAAAACGCGCATGTGAAGGCGACGTTCCTGCCCCAGCTGGGCGGGCGGCTGTGGTCGCTGGAAGACAAGGCGAGCGGCAAGGAGCTCCTGCACACCGGCGGGCGCATCCAATTCGCCAACCTGGCGCTGCGCAACGCGTGGTTTGCCGGCGGGATTGAATGGAACATTGGCACGCGCGGGCATTCGCCCACCACGTCGTCCCCGCTGCATGCGGCCAGGGTGCGCACGCCGGAGGGGCAGGAGGTGCTGCGGATGTGGGAGTTCGACCGCCTGCGCGAGGTGGTGTTCCAGGTTGACGCGTGGCTGCCGGAGGATTCGAAGGTGGTGCTCGTGGCCGTGCGCATCCGCAACCCCAACGACAAGACCGTGCCCATGTACTGGTGGACCAACGCCGCCGTGCCGCAGACCCCGGAAACGCGCGTGCTGGCCCCAGCCGCGCTCGCTTTCGCCACGGACTACGACGGTTCCATGACGCGCGTGGACCCCACCAATGTCCAGGGCATCGACGCCACTTGGCCCGAGCGGAACACGCAGGCCGCGGACTTCTTTTTCGACCTCGCACCCGATCAGCGGCGCTGGGAGGTGGCGGCCGACGTCGACGGCGACGGGCTGGCGCTTGTTTCCTCGGCGCAGCTGCGCGGGCGCAAGCTCTTTGTGTGGGGCGAGGGCACGGGCGGGCACCGCTGGCAGGAATGGCTGACTCCGACCGGCGGGCCGGGTTCCGGGGCGCCGCGCCGTTACGCAGAGATCCAGTCCGGACTCGCGCAGACCCAGTTCGAGCACCTGCCCATGCCTGCCGGAGCCAGCTGGCAGTGGGTGGAGGCGTACGGCAACGCGGCCCTCGATCCTGCACTCGCCGCCGGGGACTGGGACGCGGCAGTGGACCACGGGGCCGGGCGCGTGGAGGCGCTGGTTTCCGAGCAGGCCATTGCGGATGCCCTGTCCGACGCCGGCTCCTGGGCCGATCTGCCGCCTGCGGAAATGCTCGTGGCCGGCACTGGCTGGGGTGCTTTGGAGGGGGTGCGCCGCCGGCACGCCGACCTGGACTGGCTGGACGAGACCGGCACGCCGTTCGCTGCCGAGACGCTCACGGCCGACCAGGCTCCGTGGCTGGACCTGCTCAGCGCCAACGAGGGCATTGTGGAGAAGCCCTTTGAAGCGTCGGCCGCCGAGGTCCCGAGCCAACCGTTTGGTGGCGCGGCGTCGTTTGTGCGCGGCCTCGACTGGGAGGATTTGCTCACGGCCGGACGGAACTCCAGCGCCGAAGCCGCCTTCCACCACGCCGTCATGGTCCACGCCAGGGCATCCGGGGGAGCGGGGGATGCTGCAGTCGTGGCACGCCTGTACAGGAACGTCCTGGACGCCGAGTTCCCGGCCGGAAATCCGCTCAGCATGGGCAGCAGGGCACTGGGCCTGCGCGGTTTGGGCCTGGCACTGCTGGCCTCCGGGGAGGTCGACGGCGGATTAGCGGCCGCCGCCGAAGCCTGCGGCTTGGAGCCGGACAGCCGGGCGCTGCTGGTGGAGACTGTGACGCTGGCCCTGGACAACGGACAGCCCGCACTCGCGCTGGAACTGTTGGGACGCGCGCCGGCTTCATTGGCCGATTTGGGGCGGATCAGGTTCCTGCAGGCTCGGGCGCAGGCGGATGTGGGGGATCGTGGCGCGGCGGCTGCCATCCTCAAAGCCGGTATTGAAGTTCCCGACCTGCGTGAGGGCGCCAACTCGCTCACGGAGCTGTGGCAGCGGGTCTGCCCCGGCGAGGACGTGCCGGCGGCGTACCAGTTCAGCATGCACTGACAGGGCCACCCTGCCACGGTGCCACGGTCAGGGAAGCCATGCCCCACCGACGCTGCATCACCTTCTGGCCATTTTCCACCGACGCTGCATCACCTTCCGGCCGGTATTTCCAGACGCGAGCGCAGCAATGGCTGGATTTGCGCGCACGCTATCGCGCTCACCGCGAGTGTCTGCGATAGCCTTCGCCAAAAAGACGTCATTGGTGGGAGAGCGTCGAGAGAAAAGTGACCATTGGTGGGAGAGCGTCGAGAGAAAAGTGACCATTGGTGGGAGAGCGTCTGGAAGTGGGCCTGTGGGGCGGGCCTGTGCGGCGGGCCTGGGGCACATTGACAGGGGAGGGTGGGCCGTGAAATGGTTTCCTCCATGAACCTGTCAGACAACTGGACAGCCGGACAGGGTCCTATCGCCCGGGTCAGCGCGGCAGAGGCCGTCTTCCGGTCCATCCGCGCCGCCATTGAGGACAGAGAGCTGGGTGTGGGCGCCAAGCTGAGCAGCGAAACCGCACTCGCCGCCCAATACGGCGTCAGCCGCTCCGTCATCCGTGAAGCCCTGCGTTCGTGCACAGCGCTGGGGTTGAC
>JBBSQT010000315.1:0-2930 GCA_038243775.1 Actinomycetales bacterium
CACAAACGCTGCGCCGCCAAGGACCAGCCCCGCCAGCCCGGCACCCAGACCGGACCATGCAGGCCAGGAGGTTCCGGCGTCGTTCTTCTCGGTGGACGCGGCAGCCGTGGTGCCGTCGCCGGCTTGCCCGTCGCCCCCATGTCCGTCGCCGGCAACAGCGGCGGTAATGGTCACCTCAGGGGCGGGCGCATCCACGGAGTCGTGGTCGGCACCGGCGGCCGGGATTTCATTCCAGTTGGTTTCCCCGGTCTCGCACTTTTGCAGTGTGGGGAAGTGGAGGGTGGTTCCGGGACTGTCGGGCAGCTGCACGGAGAGGGTGAAGGTGTCGCGCTGGTGGTCAACCAGCGGAGTCTTGGCCGTGTAGGTGATGGACGACGTGCGCTCGCTGATCTTGCTGCCATTGGCCACGGTGCGCGGCGTGTCCAGCTTCTGGGTGGCGGCGCTGATGGTCCAGTTCGGGTTGACGGTGGGCGTTGCGGAGTTGAGCTCGTCGGGCAGCGTGATGGTCAACGACGTGGTGGGCGAGCCGTCGCAGCCGTGTCCCACGGCAAAGGTGACCAGCGAGTAGGCGCCCGCCGCGGTTTCGTCGGAGGTGGCGCCGACATGGGCCGATGCCGAGCCGAGACCGAGCATGAGCAACCCGGCCGTGGCGCCCAGGGCGGCGGTGGACTTGAGAGTGCGGGAAAAACGCATGGGTGATGCCTTTCAAAAGATGCGGGGAAGAACACCCCGCGAATGTTTCGAAGGGTGCTAAATGAAAACGGCGGCCTGCAGTGGCGGCCCGCGCCGGGTGTCCGGGCGCAGATTGCGCCACGGAATGTGCGGGTGCGGGCGCGGAAGAATGAGGGAAGCCGTGTCCTGCGTTGGCAGGAGACGGACGACGGCGGCGCACCGGTGCAGGGGGCGCAGCCAGTTTGCGAGGGACCAGAGCGCGTTTTCCCCGTATGCCAGCAGCGCTGCGGCGGCCAGGGTGGCACCAATGTGGCCGGCCCACATCCCCGCGGACATGGCGCCGGCGTGGCCCGCGAGGTCGGCTCCGGGCGAGGCCTGGGCCATCATGAGTGCGGCATGGGCCTGCGCAGACATGCTGTGGTGGGCTGCCATGTCAGGAATTGCAGCACCCCCATGGGCGCCGTGGGAGAGAACCTCGAATCCCTGGTGCAGCACCATTTGGCCCGTAGCCAGCAGGAACACCAGGGCGGGCAGGGACAGGCGGAACATGGTCGCCAGTGTGGAACACAAGATGTGAAGGGCCAGGATGGCCAGCATGATGGCCGGGGCCGGCAGGACTCCGCCGCCCAGCAGGTGCGCCCCTGCGGCGAGGCCGAGGATCGTGGCTGCCACCAACGAAGTTCGGAGCAGCCTGAAGGGGGCGTGTGTCACCGTGCTCCCTTCAACTGGTCAACTTCGTCCAATCCTACCGAGCCCTCAGCCTTCCGAACCACAACGTGGCACTTTCCCAGCACACGTGCCAGGCGGACGTGTCAGGCAGGCACATTCCTTGCCTCAGCGGGCAGCACGCTCGGGGGCAGATGGACGGTGAACACGGTCTGCCCGGGAGAGCTGGCCACCGAGACGGTGCCGCAATGCGCCGCCACGATGCCCTGCACAATGCTCAGGCCCAGTCCGGTGCTGCCGGTGGTGCTGGTCCGGGCCTGGTCTGCCCGGGAGAAGCGGTCGAAAACAATATTCTGGAAGGCCGGGTCGATGCCGGGTCCGTCGTCGCTGACCTCCAGGGTGGATGAACCGTCGGCCGCCTGGGACAGTTCGACCCGCACGGCTGTCCCCGCGGGTGTGTGCTTGGCGGCGTTGCCGAGCAAGTTCAGCAGCACCTGCCGCAGGGCGGCGTCCTCGCCCATAACCTCCACCGGCTCGTCGGGAACGATGAAAGTCCATTCGTGGTCCGGTGTGGCAACCTGCATGTCGCTGGCTGCTTCCATGACCAGCGGACTCAGGTTCAGTTTCTGCAGAGGGCGCCCGGCCGTACCGCCCACCGATTGGTGCGCCTCATCCAACCGGGCCAGGGTCAACAGGTCCTCCACCAGCCGACTCATCCGCACGGACTGGTCCTGCACCCGGCCCAACGCGATTTGGCCGTCGGGGCTCAGCGGCTCGCTCATCGCCAGCAGTTCGGCGTAACCCCTGATCGCCGTCAACGGGGTGCGCAGTTCATGGCTGGCGTCGGCCACAAAACGGCGCAGCTTCGTCTCACTGTGCTGCCGGGCCTCCAGCGCGTGCGAGACATTGTCCAGCATCGCGTTGAAAGCGAAGCCCACATTGCCCACTTCGGTGCCAGGGTGCGCCACTGCGTCCGGGGCGCGGGCGCTCAAGGCGACCTCACCGGCGTCGAGCCTCAACGCGGCAACCTTGGTGGCCGTCTCCGAAAGCTGCGCGAGCGGCCGCAAATTCCGCCGGATGATCACGGTCCCGGCCCAGCCCAGCGCCAGCAGTCCGGCGAGCGAGACAAGCACGATTGACAGGACCAGCGTGGAGAGCGTCTGCTGGGTGGCGGCGAGGGGAAGGCCGGTGATCAGGACGTCGCCATTGGGTGCCGCCTCAGCCTGCAGCCGGTACTCGCCGATGGAGAGCTTCTTGCTGCTGAGGTCGCCGAACTGTGACAGGCCGGCGAGGACGGCGGCGTCGTCGGGAGTCAGCTGCTGGCGGGTGCCGGTCGCCGAGAGCATTCCCGCATACCGGACGACGCCGTCGCTGAAGATGGCGTTCAACTGCCCGGCGCTGGTGGCCCGGGCATCGAGGAGATCCGGGGCCACCACCCCGGTTCGGCTCGTGTAGCTCGTGTAGAAGGCGACGGTGCGCACGCTGGCCTGCTGCAGGGAGGAGTCCAGCTGGTTCTTGACCGTCATGCTCAGGGTTGCGTAGCTGACCATGCCCACCAGGGCGCAAATCACCGTCAGGAGAGCCAGCATGAG
>JBBSQT010000316.1:0-2913 GCA_038243775.1 Actinomycetales bacterium
CCAAAGGCGAGCTGGCCGAAAATCCTGCCACGGCCCACGGCATTGCCAAGAATGTCCGGGTGGCGATCCAGCATCCACTGGTGGGCAGTGTTTTTGACGTCCCACTGCTGGTAAAAAAATGAGGTCCCGCCCCACTGGATTCTCACCAGTGGCTCGTCCACGTTGACTATCGGCTTGCGCGTGGACGCCCGCAGCAGCAGGTCCCAGTCCTCGCACATGCTGTTGGGAATGGTTTCATCGACGAGGCCGATCCCCTCGATGAGAGCCTGCCGATCAATCAAAAAGGACGAGGAATGGACCATGGACATCCGCGACCGCAGCAGGTCCTCGTGGCTGACGGAGTCGGACCCTGCCAAACGGACGGCCTGGTGTCCGTCGTAGTCAACCAGCATGGCCGTGGAACAGAATTCGGCACCAGGGACGGCCAGCAGCGCCGCCACCTGGCGGGTGAGCTTGCCCGGATACCAGGAATCGTCGTCGTCACAAAAGGCAACCAGCGGTGTCTCAAGCGCCAGCACACCGGTGTTTCGGGCGCCGGCCAGTCCGGGAGTCCGGCCGTTTTCCACCACCTGGACAGTTCGTGAGGCGGCGGTGGAGGCGAGCGTTTCATCAAGGTCGCACTTGTCGTGCACCACCATGACGAAAATGCGGCCTGCATAATCCTGCTCAAGGATGGAGGCCAGTGCGCGTCGCATGAGCAACGGCCGGTTGTGCGTGGCAAGCACCACGCCCACGTCCGGCATGTGTGCTTCCGGCAAAGAATTGTTCTCAGATTCGCCCACGGCGGTGTCCCCCAGTCGGAAATGTTGACATTGGAGGTGAGTGTATCAACTCCGCCTTGCGTAGCCGGCACATCGTGAGAGAATGCCAACTAGTGCAAGGGGATGCAATCGAGAATCCCTTGCGGTCTCCAGTCACTAAGCCGCGCAAGGAACATCATGCCCAGTCAAGAACGCCAGCAAATGACGCGCTCAACGCTCCGGCGGGGGGAACGGGCAAATCCCGGCTCCGAAAAGCACCCAACCGGGCCTGACCGCCTCCCTGCCTGGCCCGTTGCCATTGCCTTCATCGGCTTTCCCGTGTGGTGGCTGTTGGGGCTCGGTGACATGGCGTGGCCGCTCTTTGCCCTGGTCATGTTCCTGGTGCTGGCGCGAACCAAGCGGTTGAGGGCGCCTCGAGGCTTTGGCATGTGGATGTTGTTCATGGTGTGGATACTGTGTTCGATGATCCAGCTCGACGAGTTTGTCCGGGTCATCGGGTTCATGTACCGTTTCAGCCTCTACACCGCCGCGACGGTGATCTTCATTTACGTGTACAACGCCCGCCGGCAACTGAGCGAGCGCAGGGTCTTTGGCATCCTGACCATCTTCTGGCTTGTTGTCATTGCCGGTGGCTACGCAGGGCTGTTGGCGCCCGTCTGGGAGTTGAAGACCCCCCTGGCCTTCGTCCTGCCGCAGTCTCTGCTGGATAATTCCTACGTCCATGACATGGCCTTCCGCCGGCTGACCCAGTACAACCCCGACCCTCGGGCCTATGTCATAGCCGCACCCCGGCCCAGCGCCCCGTTCCTCTACGCCAACGGCTGGGGCAACGTGTATTCGCTCCTGACCCCGGTTGTGGTGGTGTACACGGCGATGGTCCGGCGGGGGCCCAAATTCTGGCTCCTGCTGCTGGCGTTGCCCATCTCCTTTGTCCCGGCCGTCCTGACCCTCAACCGGGGAATGTTCCTGGGCCTGGCCATCGCCATGCTGTACATCGGCATCAGGGCCGCGTTGCTGGGGCACGGCAAGATCCTGCTGGCCGTCCTGTGCCTGGCCGTCGTTGCCGGCACGAGCTTCGTGGTGCTTCCGGTCCAGGAACGCATAGACCAACGCACCGCCAAAGTTGAAAGCATCAATGACCGCGGGAACCTGTACCTTGAAACATTCCAACGGACCCTTGAATCGCCGCTGTTTGGCTACGGTGCGCCACGGCCCTCCGAGCGCGCGGACCAGCCCTCCGTTGGTACACAGGGGCACGTGTGGATGCTGATGTTCTCCCACGGCTTTGTGGGCCTGGGTCTTTTCCTGGTCTGGTTGGGCCATCTCTTCGTGCGCACCATCCGGCGCACCGACCTGGTGGGGCTGGTCTGCAACACCCTGCTGTTGGTGGCGTTCGTTGAAGTCTTTTATTACGGAATATTGGGTGCCGGGCTGGTCATCGTCATGGTGGCAGGCGCACTGGGGCTGCGGGAACCGGAAAACCCGGGCTTCGGCCTTCAAGCGCCGGAACTGACCGAGAAGGCGGCACCGGCACGCCGGAAAACAATGGCCGCCGGGCGCACTCCAAGTAGGGATTAAAACGGGGCAAGTAGCGCCGCCCGGCCACTACGTAGCCCCGCCTAAAAGTCGGGTACAAAATTCGCCAAAACTCGCTACTTTTACCCCACCTCGCGGCATAGCCTAGTTTCACTCTGCAGAGTTGTATGAGCACCGGGCGGGGGCCGCGCGTTTAACGTGGCCTCCCAAGAGTCGCGATAGAGGTCACTGTGTTTAATGCCCGCAAGAAGATCAAGGCGCTGGCGATGACTGCCGCACTGGCAATCGCTGTTTCCTCCATGGCAGTGACGGCGCTGGCCGTGACGGCAACGTCTGCCCAAGCCGATCCCGTGGTCCTGCGGAATGGCTCGAGTGCGGCAGCCGCGGCTGGTTCGTGCTGGGAAATCAAGCAAAACAACCCGGCGTCAGCCGATGGCACCTACTGGTTGCTGACACCCCAAATGGCTGCCCCCGGGCAGTTTTATTGTGACCAGACTACCGACGGCGGCGGCTGGGTGCTGGTTGGCAAGGGCCGCGAGGGCTGGTCACAGCGCAACGGCGGAACCGGAAGCCAATCGGCACTGCGCACTGCCGGACTTTCCCCCATGTCCGGTGC
>JBBSQT010000317.1:0-2906 GCA_038243775.1 Actinomycetales bacterium
GTGTGCGTGGGCCGGTCGTCCCGGAGCTGACGGCACGCCTGCTACGCCTCGCCCACCAGGGCCTGCACCGCCGCCGCGGAGAACGCCACGGCGCGGCCCAAGGCGATGGACTCATAGGCGGCATCAGCCAGCGCGACTGCCATGACGGCGTCGTACGGGGCCACGCGGGAAGGCTCCCCGGAAGCACGAGCCGCAGCAAACTCCGCGTTTTGCAGCGTGTACGGGCTGCTGGCCACATCCTGCGCGGGCAGGTAGTCCGCGGGCTCGTTCCTGGCAGCGGAGGAGGCGGCGGCAGCGGAGGCGGCGGCAGAAGCCCCCGCGGCGGCAGACTGCGGCCAGGTAAAGAGGGTGTTGCCGTCGGCCGTTTCAATGCTGATGCGGGTGCTGAACGGCAGATCGTCCACGCCCCACTCACCACGCAGGCTGCTGACGGCGCCATTCCGGTGTTTCAGCACCACGCGGGCAGTGACGGGCCGTGGCACAATTCCGTCAACACTGGGCGGGTTCTGGTTTGCCTCGACCCCGACCACCTCGCCGGCGAGCCAGCAGGCCTGGTCGATGTCGTGGATCATTTGGTCCCGGATGATCCCGCCGCCCACTTCCTCGTTGTAGAACCAGGACCCCTCGGCAGGGCCCGCGCTGGAACGGCTCAGCTGCACGACGGCGGGAATCGCACCGCCGCCACCGTTCAAAGCACCGTCCACTGCAGCCTTCGCGGCTGCATACTCCGGGAAAAAGCGCACCACGTGTGCTGGAAACAGCCGGGTCCCGGCGTCCTTTGCGGCTCGGACAATCTCGGCGGCGCGGGCGGCATTTTCGGCCAGCGGCTTTTCACAGATGACGTCCTTGCCTGCGGCGATCGCTGCCATGGCGTACTGGTGGTGCGACGGCGTGGGCGTGAGAATGCTGACCAGATCGGAGGCGTTCAGCAAGGCTTCGAGGGTGTGGACTTCGTTGATTCCGTAGCGCTCCACGAGCCCCGCCGCACCGGACCGCGAATACACGCTGACAGCGGCGCCCAGTTGCTGCCATCCGGCAATGTGGACACCGGCAATGCCGCCGGCTCCGATCAGCCCGACTCGAAGTTGTTCCACGAAACCGTCCCTAACGTCAACAAAGCTGCGAACTG
This sequence comes from Actinomycetales bacterium, assembly GCA_038243775.1. Taxonomy (GTDB): domain Bacteria; phylum Actinomycetota; class Actinomycetes; order Actinomycetales; family Micrococcaceae; genus Specibacter. Next base: position 1,130 of record JBBSQT010000317.1, read on the forward strand.
ACTCCCACCCTACTGGCGGTGCTGGAGAAATTCGGGCAACTCCTCAACAAAGACCGTCTGCGGCGGCTCCAGGTACATGACCAGGACCCGCTCCCCCACCGGGTACGTGGTGGCGCCGTCGTACGGCCGGGCCAAATACGCCGCCGTTCCACCGCGCACCTCCAGCATCACCTCACCGAGCGTGCCGGGCCCCACCTCCCCGGTCACCCGGGCGATCTTGCCCGTCAGGCTCCGATCCAGCTCACTGCGCATGCGGGCGCTCCTCCGGCGGGTCGGTCCTGGCCGGCGGGAAAGGCGGGACGGCGGCCCCGGAGGGCTTGGAACTCCGGGCCGCCTTCCCTTCGCGCAGCGCATCCGTCAGCGCTGGCAGGTAGTTGCCCACCTGTGCCAGAATCCCGCCCACCATGTTGTTGACGCCCTCGCCGCCATTCAGGACCGTCATCTGCCCCACATGGGCGAACGGTTCGGCCGCCGCCGCCACGATCGCCGGCATGTTTTCTGCCAGCTGCTGGCTGATGACGGCCTCCTGGTTGGCGCCCAGTGCCTCGGCGCGGGCCTTGATGCCGTCCGCCTCGGCAAGTGCCTTCGCCTTGATGGACGACGCCGCTGCCTCCCCGCGCGCTTTCGTCGCCGCCGCCTCGGCCTCCCCTGTGACGCGGGTGGCCCCGGCCGTGGCTGCGGCAGCCGTGGCATTTGCCTGGGCCTCCAGCTCGGTCTTGCGGGCCCGGGCCTCGGCGGCACTGATGTCGGCGGCCTTCTGGGCTTCGGCTTCGGTCCGTTGGGCGTATGCCTTGGCATCGGCCGGCTTGCGGACGCTGGTTTGCAGCTTCTGCTCCTCACGGTCAGCCTCGAGCTTGGCCACCTCGGTTTCCTGGACCACCACCTGCTGGCGTGCCGTGGCATCGGCCAGCGGCCCGGCCTGGGCTGCGTTGGCTTTGGCGGTCTCGGCGTTGGCCTGTGCCGCGGACTGCTTGATGGCCGAGATGCTTTGGGCGTCGGCAATCAGGGAGGCGGCCTCGGCTTCCTTCTCGGCCGCCTCACGGTTACGGGTCGCCTCGGCAATACGCGCCTCCATCATGACCTGGGCAATGTGCGGCTTGGCCAGGTTTTGGATGTACCCGGTGGGGTCCTCCAGATCCTTGATCTGCAGGGAATCCACCACCAGGCCCAGCTTCTCCATTTCCGTGCCGCTGGCGCTTCGCACCTGGGATGCGAGCTTGTCGCGCTCCCTGATAATTTCCTCGACCGTCATGGAACCAATAATGGAACGCAGATGGCCTTCGAAGACGTTGTAGACCTGGCTCTCCATCTTCGCCTGCTGGCCCAGGAAACGCCGGGCCGCGTTGGCGATGAACGGGGTGGAATCGCCGATCTTGAAGATCACCACGCCCTGCACCACCACCTGGATGCCCTGCGAGGTGACGCAGTTGACCTGCAGTTCGGTCTCATTCAGCGTCAGCGACAGGGTCCGGACGGTTTGCATGCCCGGGATGACCAGGGCACCCTTCCCCGTGACGATGCGGAAGTCCATGCCGTCGCTGGTTGTGGCGGCGGGGCGCCCGCGCGTGAAGCCGGAAATGATCAGGGCTTCGTTGGGCTCCGCAACCTGCCACATCATTTTCACAACACCGCGGAGGAGGAACCCCAGCACCACCAGTGCCACAATCACAACACCCAGCGGGATGAGCGAAAAAAGAAAGTCCATGACCCAACTCCTTTCAAAGGCAGAACGGTCACACCGGCGAACGCCCTGCACGTGGCGCTCACACCATCAAAA
>JBBSQT010000318.1:0-2895 GCA_038243775.1 Actinomycetales bacterium
ACCGTCACCCTGGCGCATGGACGCACCATTGAGGAAGCCGTCGACGGGATTGGCTGGAAGTCCGGCGAACTGGTCATTGTGGGTTCCAGCCGACTGGCTGAAAACCGCAAGATTTTCCTGGGCTCCACGGCGAACAAGATCCTGCGCTCGCTGCCGGTGCCCATGGTGGTGGTCCCGCGGGACTTTGCCCGGCAGGGGATTTAGGGCTCCGGCGCCTCAAGTCCCAGCCCTGCCATGGCGGGTTCGGGGCCTGTCGCCCCGGCGACGCCCCGGATGTGCCTTCCGGGTCAGTGTTCCCGGCTGCGCAGCCGGGCAGTTCGGCGGTAGTTGATCAGCATGTCGGTGATCAGGATGGCGAGGGCGATCCAGACGATGACGAAGCCGATCCAGCGTTCGGCGCTCATGGGTTCGCCGAGGATCGTGATGGCAATGACGAACTGAACCAGCGGCGTCATGAACTGCAGCAGGCCGATCCCGGTCATGGACAGGCGGCTGGCAGAGGCGCCGAAGAACAGCAGCGGGACCGCGGTGATGATGCCGGAGGCGGCCATGAGCCAAAAGTGTCCGGGCCCCAACCCCGTCAGTGTGGCCTGGCCCATGAACACCAGCACCACCATGGCGGCGATGGCGAAGGGCGTCAGGACCGCGGTTTCAATGCTCAGGGACGTGACGGCGTCGACCTTCCCGCCCACACGGTTCTTGACGAATCCGTACGTTCCGAAACTGAAGGCCAGCAACAACGCGATCCAGGGCAGCTTGCCGTAGCTGAAGGTCAGCACCACCACGGCCGCGAAGCCCACGCCCACGGCGATCCACTGCAGCGGCCGGAGCTTTTCCTTGAGCACCAGGACGCCGATCAGCACCGACACCAGCGGGTTGATGAAGTAGCCCAGGGAGGCTTCGACTGCGCTGCCGCTGATCACCGCGTAGACGTAGGTAAGCCAGTTGATCAGGATCAAAACCCCAGCCACGGAGAGGGTGCCCATGATGCGCTTGTTCTTCAGCGCGGCGCCAATCTTGCCCCAGCCTCTGCTGACGGTGATGATCAACGCGCAGAAAATGGCCGACCAGACCACCCGGTTGGCAACAATTTCAATGCTGTTGGCGGGTATCAGCCAGATGAAATAGATGGGCAGCAAGCCCCACAGGCCGTAGGCGCCCACCCCGTACAGCACGCCGGTGGCAGCCTCAGATCTGGCGGGCTTGGCAGGTTTTTTGCGGGCGCTTCGTGAGCTGTCTGTGTAAGGTTCGCGTACTGTCACAAACTCCATGAGAACACTGATGGTGCGCAAACGCCATGTCCACTCGGCAACAGGTGGCACGGTGGATGACACGTGAGGGGTTCATCACTTTGCCCTGTTACGTGAACACGTTCACAATTAGACTGGAAATGCAGCGCGTAATACCTGCTTTCCTGTGCAACAGTTGCCTTGAGCGATGTTGCGATTCGTAGTTCGGGAGGACTTCTTTCTTGGCTAACTTGAGCGTCACCCGCCCATTCCGTGTCGCCATCATCGGCTCGGGCCCGGCGGGCGTCTATGCGGCGGACATTTTGACGAAGTCCCAGGAAGTTGCTGGCGGTGACGTGCAGGTGAGCATCGACCTCTTTGAATCCCAGCCGGCCCCGTACGGACTGATCCGGTACGGCGTGGCCCCTGACCACCCCCGCATCAAGGGCATCATGAACGCCCTGCACAAGGTCTTGGACCGCGGGGACATCCGCTTCTTCGGCAACGTCATGTACGGCCGGGACCTGACCCTGGCAGATTTGCGCAGCCACTACGACGCCGTCATCTTCGCCACGGGTGCCACCAAGGATGCGTTCTTGGACATCCCCGGAGTGGACCTTGATGGTTGCTACGGCGGCGCGGACTTTGTCTCCTGGTACGACGGGCATCCCGACGTCCCCCGCGAGTGGCCGCTGCACGCCAAGGAGGTTGCCGTCATTGGCAACGGCAACGTTGCCCTGGACGTGGCCCGGGTCCTGTCCAAGCACGCAGATGACATGCTCGTCACCGAGATCCCCGAGAACGTCTACCAGGGCTTGAAGGCTTCGCCGGTCACGGACGTCCACATTTTTGGCCGCCGCGGCCCTGCCCAAGTGAAATTCACGCCGCTTGAATTGCGCGAACTTTCGCATTCCCGCGATGTGGACATCGTCCTCTATGAGGAAGACTTTGACTTTGACGAAGCCTCCGATGCGGCAATCAAGAGCAACAACCAAGTCAAGATCATGGTCAACACCCTCACCAATTGGCTGGTGGAAGAACACGAGGAAAACCGGGTTCCGGCATCGCGCCGCCTGCACCTGCACTTCCTGCACACACCCGTGGAGATTATGGGCGAGGACGGGCACGTTTCCGGCATCCGCTTTGAACGCAATGAGCTGGACGGCACCGGCAATGTCCGCGGCACCGGCACGTTCAACGACTACCCGGTGCAGGCTGTGTACCGTGCGGTGGGCTACTTCGGTTCCGAGCTGCCGGAGGTGGGCTTTGATCCCCGCCGCGGCGTTATCCCGAACGACGGCGGACGCGTGTTGGCAGCCGACGGCACCCAGGTGCCGGGCCTGTATGCGACGGGCTGGATCAAGCGTGGCCCGGTGGGGCTGATTGGCAGCACCAAGGGTGATGCGCTGGAGACCATTGGCTGCCTGCTTGAGGACCGTCTGAGTCTTCCCGTTGCGGAGCGCCCCGGTGAGGAAGAAATCGTGGCGTTGCTGGAGTCCCGCGGCGTTGATTACACCACATGGGTTGGCTGGAACAAGCTCGACGCCCACGAGAGGCATTTGGGCGAAAGCTACATCCCGGCATCCGGCATCGAGGTGGCGCGCGAACGCGTCAAGGTGGTTGACCGCGAGCACATGGTGAACATTTCCAAGCAGTAGCCACCGCC
>JBBSQT010000319.1:0-2885 GCA_038243775.1 Actinomycetales bacterium
GGAACTGGCGTACGCCCCGCAGTTCGGCTCCGCCAAGGACCCGGTGAACATGCTCGGGATGATTGCCGACAACCTTGCCGCCGGTGTTCTCGGCACACTGCAGTGGCATGAGCTCGATGATGCCGTGGCCGCCGGGGCGCAGGTCATCGACGTGCGCAGCGAGGGCGAGTTCGACGCCGGAGCCATTCCCGTGGCGCTGAACGTCCCGGTGGATGAGTTGCGCGCCCGCCATGGGCAACTGGCGCAGGTGCCGCTGGCGGTCCACTGTGCCGTGGGCCACCAAGGCAACACGGCGGCCAGGATCCTGTCCCAGCTCGGCTTCAGCGTGCACAACCTCGACGGCGGATTCCTCACCTGGCAGCGCGGCATGCAGGCCCGCGTCACTGTCCCCGCGGCGTAAATTAACCCCACGGAATTTACTGTCGACAAGACACTAAAATGGGGTATGCTGTCCTCAGGACATAAAAAGTCCTACTCAAGACAATGAGGGAGTAGTCATGCTTTTTGATAATAAGGTAGCTCTAGTCACCGCCTCTGGAGCTGGAATTGGCCGGGCCATCGCTCAGCGTTTGGCAAGCGAAGGCGCAGCCGTTGTTGTCTCGGACGTCAATGACGAGGCCGGCGCAGCAACGGTAGCCCTCATAGCCGAAGCTGGTGGAAAGGCTGCATACAAGCGTGCCGACGTCAGCTCCCCCGAGGACGTAACCGCACTCGTGGAGTTTGCTGTGGAAACCTTTGGTGGACTTGATATGGCTGTGAATAATGCCGGTATTGGTTCCATGCCCAAGGACCTGCAAGAGCTCACACTGCCCGAATGGGACCGGACCATCAATGTCACCCTGCGCGGCACGTTCTTGTCCCTGCAGGCCGAAATTTCACACTTCCGAGCCAATGGTGGTGGCGGCATTGTCAACATCGCCTCGATTGCCGGCCTGCGTGCCACGCCTCAGCTCACGCCCTACGGCGCCGCCAAGCACGGGGTAGTCAGCCTGACCCGCAGCGCTGCACTTGAAAACGCCCAAACGGGGATCCGCGTCAACGCTGTTGCACCGGGTGCCATTGAAACCGCTTCCCTTGCCGAGCTCCCCGAAGAAGCCAAAGCCGGCTACGCCGCTGAAGTCCCCATGCACCGTCTAGGCCAGCCCGAAGAAATCGCCAATGCGGTTGCCTGGCTGCTCTCGGAAGAGGCCAGCTTTGTTACGGGTGTGACGCTGCCGGTTGATGGTGGTACGAATGCCTAAAGGCGCTGACCCGTTGGAGGGACAGTCCCTGGAAGGCCACACCTCCGGGGATGAGGACAGGGCAGCCTTGATCGAAGCGCTCACGCGCATCATCAGCGAATGGTCAGCCCCGGAATTTTTGACCGGCGTAGTTGCCCGCGAAGGCGTTGAGTTGGATCCTGGTGCCATCAAAATGGTCACCATGCTTGCAGCTCAAGGACCGCAGCGGCCCTCTCAATTGGCCCGCAATATGGTCACCGGGGCCTCCAATATCAGCAAGATTGCCCAGCGCCTCACGACGGCCGGCCTCGCCGAACGGATTTCTGATCCCAACGATGCACGCGCCCACCAGCTTGCCCTGACCGAATCCGGGCACCATGTCTCCAGCGCTTTTGTCCGCGCGGGCAACGGGATGGTCGATGACCTGCTTCAGGGCTGGTCAGGGCAGGAACGCCAGGAACTGCTGCGATCCATGCAGAAACTGGAACACGCCACCATGGCCTTTGCCGCACAGCTGCACCACACCGCCGCCACGGGCCAAGCACCCGTGCGCACCACAGCAGAAACAGAAGAAGGAGTGCAAAAATGACGAACGCAACTGAAACAGGCCGCAACTACATTGTCACCGGGGCAGGATCCGGTATTGGCCTGGCCACTGCCAACCTCCTGCGCGAACGCGGCGCCACCGTGGTGGGCGTGGACCTGCGCGGCGCCGATGTTGAGGCAGACCTGGGCACCTCAGCGGGACGTAAAGAAGCTGCCGCGAACGCCCTGGCCGCCCTGGACGGAAAGCTCGACGCCGTCATCGCCTGCGCCGGGATCTCCGCCCCCAGCGCCATCACCGTGAGCGTGAACTACTTCGGTGTCACCGAATTCCTGGAACACCTGGCACCGGCGCTGGCCAAGAGCGAAAACCCGCGTGCCGCCGTGGTCAGCTCCATGGCCTCGCTGCAGCAGAACTCCGCCGAACTCGTCGAAGCCATGCTCTCCGGCGACGAGGCCGCCGCTGTGGCCATCGGCGCCGCATTGGCCGAACAGGGTCCCGAGGCCGGCTACCTGAACTACCCATCCAGCAAGCGCGCCCTGAGCCGCTGGGTGCGCCGCGAAAGCATCACCCCCACCTGGGCCGGTGCCGGCATCCCACTGAACGCCGTGGCCCCCGGCACCGTCATTTCCCCCATGACCACGCAGCTGCTCGCCACGGAGGAAGGCCGCCAGATGGTGGATTCACACGTGCCCATGCCGTTGAACTACCACTCGGAGGCCGTGGTCATCGCGCGCATGCTGGCGTGGCTGACCAGCGAGGAAAACACGCACACCACGGGCCAGACCATTTACACCGACGGCGGCGCCGACGCCTCGCTGCGCGGCGACAACATCTGGGACTAGATCAGGCGGGATCCCCCACTCCCTGAGACACAAAAATAGGAGCCGCAGCATGATTGCTGCGGCTCCCGATTTGTGCCCCGCCCACGTGGCGTTGCAGACCAAGGCGACGGCGCGGCCGGGCGCGCCGGGTCGATTTGATCGGCTTCTACAAGCCCAGTTCGGCCTCAAACGCGGCAGCTTCGAGCCGTGCCCGGACATGGGCGAGGAAGCGCCCGGCGTCGGCACCGTCCACGATTCTGTGGTCGTACGTCAGGCACAGGTACATCATGTGGCGGA
>JBBSQT010000320.1:0-2861 GCA_038243775.1 Actinomycetales bacterium
GCGGCCCCCGCCCCCGACGCGATTCCTGCAGCCGGACTAATGTAGTGACCATGACTGACGTAGAAGCCGGCTCGTGTGCCGTCGTGATTGTTGCAGCAGGTTCCGGGCAGCGTTTGGGCCATGGCGTCCCCAAGGCCCGGGTGCCGTTGGGGCGCGATGCCATGCTGGTGCATGCCGTCCGGGGCGTCCTGAGCGCCGGTGTTGCGGCACAGATCTGTGTTGCCATCCCCGCCGACGATTCCGAGCTGGCTGAAATTTGCCAGCGGCTGGGCGCCGAGGTGGCCACCGCGGGCGTGCTTTTCACCGTGGTCGACGGCGGTGCGGTGCGTGCCCAGTCAGTCCAGTCCGCCCTGGCTGAGCTGGCCGGCGGCATCAGCACGGTCATGGTGCACGACGCCGCCCGGCCGCTCACGCCCTCGGGCGTCTTCAGGCGGGTGGCCGCAGCGTTGGGTGACGGCGCCACGGCGGTCATTCCGGCCCTGGCCGTCACCGACACCATTAAAACTGTTGAGCCTGCCAACCTTCCGCGCACCGGCGCCGGAGTGGAAAAAGTGGTGAACACCCCTGCCCGGAACCAGCTGCGGGCCGTGCAGACCCCGCAGGGATTCGCGTTGGAGACGCTGCGTCGCGCCCATGAGCTTGCCCAGTCGTTCGACGCCGAAACCGCCTCCCGCGTCACCGACGACGCCATGCTTGTGGAAGCCTTGGGAGACGAGGTGTACGTGGTGCAGGGCTCAACCCACAGCTTTAAGATCACCACGCCCATGGACCTGCTGCTGGCCGAAGCCATGCTTGAAGGCCCGCTTCGCCCGCGCTGGGTTGAGGGGTAGAGCCGTGACGCTGCCCAGGACGGGAATCGGCATCGACATCCACGCCTTCGCCCCGGCGGACAGCCCGGCACCCCTTTGGCTGGCCGGCCTCCTCTGGGAGGGCGAGCGCGGGCTGAGCGGACATTCCGACGGGGACGCGGTGGCCCACGCCGCCGCCGACGCGCTCTTTTCCGCCGCCGGAATTGGGGACCTCGGGACGCACTTCGGCACCGACCGGCCCGAATATGCCGGCGCGTCCGGAGTTCGCCTCCTCGGGGAAGCGGCCCGCATCGTGCGCGGGGCCGGCTTTGAAATCGGCAACATCGCCGTGCAGTTCATCGGCAACCGCCCCAAATTCAGCCCGCGCCGCGCCGAGGCCGAAGCCGTGCTCAGCGCCGCCGCCGGAGCCCCCGTGTCGGTGAGCGCCACGACGTCGGACGGGCTCGGGTTCCCCGGACGCGGTGAGGGAATTGCGGCGATGGCCACCGCCCTGGTGGTCGGCATTAGCCAGCAGTAGCCCCGCGCCGGGGAGAAGCAAGCCGGCGTCGAACCTCCAGCAGCACCGCGCCCGGGCCGTGCCCGGACGCACCGGGCGGGGCAACGCTGTAGCCTAGAGCCGTGACCCTGAGATTCCATGACTCCGCCACTGCTGCCGTCCGCGACTTTGTCCCGCTCCAGAAGGGCAAGGCGTCGCTGTACTACTGCGGCGCCACCGTTCAGGGCGAGCCGCACATTGGCCACGTCCGCTCCGCCCTCGCGTTTGACCAGCTGACCCGCTGGCTGCAGGTGAGCGGCTACGACGTCACCGTGGTGCGCAACGTGACGGACATTGACGACAAGATCCTGGTCAAGGCCGCCGAAAGCAACGAGCCGTGGTGGGCCCTTGCATACCGCTTCGAGCAGGCCTTCGAGGACGCCTATGACGCGCTGGGCATCCTCAAGCCCACGTACGAGCCCCGTGCAACCGGCCACATTCCCGAGATGCACGCGCTCATCCACACGCTGATCGAGCGCGGCCACGCCTACCCCGCAACGGATGATTCCGGCGACGTGTACTTCGACGTGCGCTCCTGGGGCCGGTATGGTTCCCTGACGCACCAAAACATTGATGACATGCAGGCAGCGCCCGACGCCGACCCCCGGGGCAAGCGCGACCCCCGCGATTTTGCGCTGTGGAAGGGCTACAAGGCGGGCGAGCCGGAGACCGCGGCGTGGGAGTCCCCGTGGGGTGCCGGCCGCCCCGGCTGGCACCTGGAATGCTCGGCCATGGTCACCAAATACCTCGGCACCGAGTTCGACATCCACGGCGGCGGGCTGGACCTGCGCTTCCCGCACCACGAGAACGAGATGGCCCAGTCGCAGGCTGCAGGCCACGGCTTCGCCAGCTTCTGGATGCACAACGGCATGGTCACCTACCAGGGTGAAAAAATGTCCAAGTCCATCGGCAACACGGTCAACCCGCGCGAAATGCTGGGGCTCGCCCGGCCCCTCGTGGTGCGGTACTACCTGGGCCAGGCCCACTACCGCTCCGTGCTGGACTACCGGCCGGGCTCGCTGACGGAGGCCGCGGCCGCCGTCGACCGCATTGAGACGTTCGCCCAGGCAGCGCGCACCAAGCTGTTCCCGGGTGGCGATTTCGGTTACGTGGGCACCCGTCCGGAGGCGTTTGGCGCTGCCATGGACGAGGACTTGAACATTCCCGCGGCCCTGGCCGTGCTGCATGAAACCGTGCGTGCCGGCAACACGGCACTGGCTGCGGGCGACGCCGGCGGCGTGCAGGACGCGTTCCTGGCCGTCATGGGCATGACCGACGCGCTGGGCATCAATCCGCTTGATCCGCAGTGGCAGCGCGGCAGCGGTTCCGGGGCCGAATTCTCGGCCCTGGACGTGTTGGTGAAGGCGCAGCTGGAGGCGCGTTCGCAGGCGCGGGCGGGAAAGAACTGGGCCGAGTCGGACCGCATCCGCGACCTTCTGGCAGCAGCCGGCGTGGAAGTGGCCGACACGGCAAGCGGCGCCACCTGGTCCCTGAAAAACTAACCCCACGGACGCTGA
>JBBSQT010000321.1:0-2848 GCA_038243775.1 Actinomycetales bacterium
CGGGTCAGTGCCCAGTTGCCCGCCGTTCTCACCGTGACGGAGCGGACCTCCGAGGCCCGGTTTCCCAACTTCAAGGGCATCCTGACGGCCAAGCGCAAGCCCGTCACCACGCTCTCGCTCTCCGACCTTGACGTGGCGGCGACACCCGCCCACGCCGTCGTTCTCTCGCACAGCGAACGACCCGCCCGCCAGGCCGGACACAAGATTGAAGACGACGGCACGGCCGGCACGCAACTTGCCGGCTACCTCATTGAAAACCGCTTGGTCTAGGAAGGCGCCACCATGGCAAATATTCTCACTCTCATCGAATTGACCCGCGCCGGTGCGGTTGCCCCTTCGGCCAAGGGCCTGCTGGCCGCTGCCGCGTCCCTGGGCACGCCCGTCGCCGTCGTCGCCGGCGAACAGGAGCTGAGCCCCGAAGCCGGGGTCCAGCTGGGACAGGCCGGTGCCGCCGTGATTTACCAGGGCCTCAGCGCCCAGGCATCCTCGGTGCTGACCGGGCCGGGCGTTGAGGCGCTGGAGGCAGCTGTCGCAGCCTACTCGCCAGCCGCCGTGCTCGTGGCAAACTCGGCCGACGGGCGTGAGGTCGCGGCCCGCCTGTCCGTGAGGGTGGGCGGGGCCATGCTCAACGATGTCGTTTCAGTCCGCCTGGACGGCGAGCGCATCGTCGCCGGGCACTCCATCTTTGGCGGCGCCTACGACGTGGAGTCGGCCGTTGAAGGCGGACTGCCCATCATCACGGTCCGCCCGGGAGCCATCGACGCCCTGGCTGAGTCCGGGGGAGGGGCTGTGGAACTGGCCAGCACCGCCTTGCCCGGCACGGTTCCCGGTGCGCAGGTCACGGCCGTCATCGACGCCCCGGCCGGCACCAGCCGCCCGGAACTGCGCACCGCCAAGACCATTGTTTCCGGCGGACGCGGCCTGGGCTCCAAGGAGAACTTCGTGCTGGTGGAGCAGCTGGCGGACGCACTCGGGGCGGCCATCGGCGCGTCCCGTGCCGCCGTCGACGCCGGCTACGTGGACCAGCACGCGCAGGTCGGCCAGACCGGTGTCAGCGTCTCCCCCCAGCTCTACATTGCGCTCGGCATTTCAGGGGCCATCCAGCACCGGGCCGGCATGCAGACCGCCAAGACGATCGTGGCCATCAACAAGGACGGCGATTCGCCCATCTTTGACGTGGCCGACTTCGGCATCGTGGGCGACGTGTTCACAGTGGTCCCGCAGCTCATCGACGCACTGGCGGCCCGCGCCAACTAGGCAGGCGGGCGTCGAGCCCGCCGCCGCTCCATGACGGACAATGGGCGAAACGCACGTGAAGCTGTTACAAATAGAGACTGTTGCAAAGCGGTGCCGTCACCGCCGGATTGCTAGCTGAACGAAGCACGTGAAAGAGGTTCTAGAGAATGTCGACCCCCAAGAGCAAGCAGGCCGCCGGCATTTCCGAGCGCTGGAAGGACCTGGGCCTGTGGACCAAAATTGGTGTCTCGGCGGCCGGCCTGGTCATTCTTCTGGCCATCGGGGTCCTCGTGGCCAGGTGGCTCACCAGCCTGGGACCCGTCCAGGATTTCATGGCCACCTACCCGGGAGCATCGGCACTGCCCGCCGGCGCCCCGGTGGGCCTGCCGGCGTGGCTGGGTTGGCAGCACTTTTTGAACACGTTCTTCATCTTGCTGATCATCCGCTCCGGCTGGGCTGTGCGCACCACCAAGCGTCCCGCCGCCCACTGGATCCGCAACAACAAGGGACTGGTCAAAACCAAGGGCAACCCGACCAAGATCAGCCTTGATCTCTGGTTCCACCTGACCCTGGACGCCCTGTGGGTACTCAACGGCGCCATCTTCATCGTCGTTCTCTTCGCAACCGGCCAGTGGATGCGCATCGTGCCCACCAGCTGGGACGTGTTCCCGAACGCGATCTCCGCCGGCCTGCAGTACCTTTCCCTGGACTGGCCCACCGACAACGGCTGGGTCAACTACAACGGCCTGCAGCTGCTGACGTACTTCATCACCGTCTTCATCGCCGCACCCCTGGCCATCGCCACCGGCCTGCGCATGTCAGGCGCCTGGCCCAAGAAGGCCGACACATTGAACAGGATCTACCCGATCCAGGCCGCCCGCGCACTGCACTTTCCGGTCATGATCTACTTCGTCGTTTTCATCGTCATCCACGTGGCCCTGGTCCTGGCCACCGGGGCCCTGCGCAACCTCAACCACATGTACGCCTCGTCCGACGCCGTGAACTGGTGGGGCTTTGGAATCTTCGCAGCCTCCCTGGTGGTCCTGGCCGGTGGCTGGTTCCTGGCCCAGCCGCTCTTCCTGCGCCCCGTGGCTTCCCTGATGGGCAAGGTCACCAAATAGTACGACGGCGGACCGCCCACCACGGCGGCCCCGCCGGCCCCGCCGGCCGCAAGGTCCGCGACCAGGGCCCACCACCCCCGGGCCCGTCACCAGCGGTGGCACCGCGCCACCGGGAGGAGGCCACCGCCGCCTCCACCACTAGGACCGCAAGGATGCGGTACGAAGGAGGAACCATGAATGAGTTCACCCCGGAGCAGCAGGCCGTCGTGGAAATGGTGCGCGATTTCTCCGCCACCGCACTTGCCCCGAACACCGCGGAATGGGATGAGAACAAACACTTCCCCGTCGACGTCCTGGCCGAGGCCGGTGCGCTGGGCATGGGCGGAATCTACGTAGGGGAGGAACACGGTGGGTCCGGGCTGAGCCGCAGCGACGCCGTGCTGATTTTCGAAGAGCTCTCCGCCGTGGATCCCACCATCGCCGCCTACATCTCCATCCACAACATGGTCGCCTGGATGATCGACGCCTTCGGCAACGACACCCAACGCGCC
>JBBSQT010000322.1:0-2835 GCA_038243775.1 Actinomycetales bacterium
ATTCCCACGGGGCATACGGCGGTGCATTCGCCGATCTGTGTGCAGCCGCCGAAACCCTCGGCGTCGTGCTGGTTGACCATGGCCAGCGCCCGGGAGTGGCGTTCTGGCTGGCCCTGGGGGAGTGCGCCCAGATGGGTGGCCTTGGCGCCGGTGAACAGCATGGCCGAGCCGTTGGGGCAGGCGGCGACACAGGCCCCGCAGCCGATGCAGACTGCGGCGTCGAAGGCGCGGTCTGCATCCCTCTTGGGGACAAGAGTTGCTGCGGAGTCCGGGGCTGCCCCTGTGGGTGCGCTGACGTAACCGCCGGCCTGGATGATCCTGTCCATGGCGCTTCGGTCTACGATGAGGTCCCGCAGAATCGGGAAGGACGCGGAGCGCCACGGTTCGACATCGATGGTGTCACCGTCCTCGAAGTGGCGCATGTACAGCTGGCAGGTGGTGGTAAGTGCCTCTGGACCGTGGGCGATCCCGTTGATGACAAGGCTGCACATGCCGCAGATGCCTTCGCGGCAGTCGTGGTCAAAGGCCACGGGGTCATCCCCGGCGGCGGTGAGCTGGTCGTTGAGCACGTCGAGCATTTCCAAGAAGGACATGTTGGGGGAGACACCTTCCACGCCGTAGCCGACCATCCGGCCGGCGGAGGATCGGTCGTGCTGGCGCCAGATACGCACGGTGATGTTCATTTGTAGCTCCTCTGGGTCAGTTCGACGTTGTGGTACTCAAGGTTCTCCTTGCGCAGCCGTGGCGGGGAGTTGTCGCCGCTAAATTCCCAGGCCGCAACATAGGCGAAGGCGTCGTCGTTGCGCAACGCCTCGCCGTCGTCCGTCTGGCTCTCGGTGCGGAAGTGGCTGCCACAGGACTCCTCCCGGTGGAGCGCGTCGATGCACATGAGCTCGCCAAGTTCGAAGAAGTCCGCCACACGGCCGGCCCGTTCCAGGGTCTGGTTCAATTCCTCGTTCACACCGGTGACTTTCACGCGGGTCCAAAACTCGTCCTTGAGCGCACGGATCAGGTCAATGGCCGTCCGTAGACCGGCGGCGTTGCGTTCCATGCCGCAGTACTCCCACATGATGGCCCCGAGCTCCTGGTGGAACGAGTCGACGGTTCGGTCGCCGTTGATGGCCAGGAACCGGTTGAGACGTTCGCGGACCGTCTCCAGCGCTTTCACCGCCTCCGGGTGGGAGGCGTCGACGTCGGAGCCCGGATTCTTGGCGAGGAAGTCGTTGATGGTGTTGGGCAGGATGAAGTAGCCGTCGGCCAGGCCCTGCATCAGGGCGCTGGCGCCGAGCCGGTTGGCGCCGTGGTCGGAGTAATTGGCCTCGCCGATGACGAACAGTCCGGGAATGGAGCTCTCCAGATCGTAATCAACCCACAGCCCGCCCATGGTGTAGTGCACGGCCGGGTAAATGCGCATCGGCACGCTGTAGGGGTCCTCGTCGGTGATCTTTTGGTACATGTCGAAGAGGTTGCCGTATTTCTCCTCGATGGCCGGCCTGCCCAGCCGGGTGATAGCGTCGGCGAAGTCGAGGTACACTCCGCGCCCGCCCGGACCTACGCCGCGTCCGGCGTCACACTGGTTCTTGGCCGCACGGGAGGCCACATCCCGGGGGACCAGGTTGCCGAAGGCCGGGTACTGGCGTTCCAGGTAGTAGTCGCGCTCGGCATGGGGAATGTCCCCTGGCGCCCGGGCGTCCCCCGCCGTCACCGGCACCCAGATGCGGCCGTCGTTGCGCAGGGATTCGCTCATCAGCGTCAGCTTTGACTGGTGCTCTCCGCTGGCCGGGATGCATGTCGGGTGAATCTGGGTGAAGCACGGATTGGCGAACAATGCACCCTTGCGGTGTGCCCGCCACGTGGCGCTCGTGTTGCATCCCATGGCATTGGTGGAGAGGTGGTAGACATTGCCGTATCCCCCGGAGGCAAGCACGACGGCGTCCGCCAAGTGGGTCTCCAGCGTCCCGTCAACAAGGTCCCGGACCACAACGCCTCGGGCCTTGCCGTCGATAAGGATGAGTTCGAGCATTTCGTGGCGGGTGTGCACTTCCACCGTGCCGGCGTTGATCTGGCGCTCGATGGCCTGGTAGGCGCCCAGAAGCAGCTGTTGGCCGGTCTGTCCGCGCGCGTAGAAAGTTCGGGACACCTGCACCCCGCCAAAGGAACGCGTGTCCAGCAGCCCGCCGTAGTCGCGGGCAAACGGCACACCCTGGGCAACGCACTGGTCGATGATCTCGGAACTGACTTCCGCAAGCCGGTAGACATTCGCCTCGCGTGAACGGTAGTCGCCGCCCTTGACGGTGTCATAGAAGAGGCGGCGGATGCTGTCACCGTCGTTGCGGTAATTTTTGGCGGCGTTGATTCCGCCCTGGGCCGCAATGCTGTGTGCCCGCCGGGGACTGTCCTGGTAGCAGAAGCTCTTCACGTGGTAGCCGGCCTCACCCAAGGTTGCTGCCGCCGCTGAGCCGGCCAATCCGGTGCCGACAATAATGACGGAGAGCTTGCGCCGGTTTGCAGGGTTGATCAGCTTGGCACCGAAACGACGGGCCTCCCACTGGCCCTGGAGCGGCCCCGCCGGGGCCTTCGCATCCTGAACCGGTTCTCCCACCGTGAACAGCTCACCCATCAGCTCACCCATCCTGCGAATATTGCCAGCGGTGGAATCAAGAAGCCCACCAGGATTACCAGCGAGACAAGGACTGCCAGCTGATTGAGAACGCGCCGCCCCGACACCGATCTGTTGGCCCCCAGGGAAGCGAAAGCGCTCCAGATGCCATGGCGCAAATGAAAACCGAGGGCGACCAACGCGACCACGTACGAAAGCACGACCCACCAGATTTG